>DOHE01000211.1 GCA_003535395.1 Clostridiales bacterium
AGCCGGAATTGAATAAGGGGGAATTAGGATGTTACGAAAGCATGCAAGGATCCTGGCACTATTGCTCGTTGTATTTCTTGTGGCAAGTATCGGAATGACCGGATGCGCGAAAAAAGAACCCCTGAAGCTTACATTGATCTGTGACGAGAGTGACACAGCCAAAAAATATGCTGCAGCGCTTCAGGAAATGTGGCGCACGAATCTCGGCATCGAAGTGACGGTTGAACCCATGCCGTTCAAAGCCAGATTACAAAAGATGCAGGACAAGGATTTTCAGATCCTTATGGGCGGATGGGGACCGGACTACAACGATCCCATGACCTTCCTGGATTTATTTGTCACCAACGGCGGAAACAATCATTCCTATTACAGCAATGCAACATATGACAAGCTCATCAGCGACGCCAAAAAAGAAGTGGACAAAGCCAAGCGTATGGGATACCTGTATGAAGCCGAAAAGCTGATCATGAAGGAACTGCCCATCATCCCGCTGTATTTCCGCATGCGCGACTGGACTGCGGCCGATTCTGTCAAGAATGTTGTCCGCAGAGCCATCGGCGGGGATCCCGACCTGTACTGGACTGAAAATACAGGCAATGCTTTGAAACTGAANNCCTGGATCCGCAAAAGTCCACCGACACCGTATCCTTCCAGATCATCAACGGGACGTTTGAAGGACTTTACCGCTTCAACAAGGACGGCAGCATGATGCCCGGCATGGCGGAAAAGTATGAAGTATCCGCTGACGGGAAAGTTTATACCTTTACGATCCGGGAAGGCGCCAAGTGGTCCAACGGGGATCCGGTCACAGCGGACGACTTCCTGTATGCGGTCCAACGGGCCGTCGACCCCAAAACTGCGTCAGAATACGCATACATCCTGTATGACATCAAGGGTGCGCAGGAGATCAACGAAGGCAAGGCGGAGATGAGCACCCTGGGCGTCAAGGCAGACGGGAATAAACTCACGGTCACTTTGAATGGCCCGGTGCCATACTTCCTGAGCCTTACCGCTTTTGGCACCCTGATGCCCTGTAACCGGAAATATTTTGAAACCGTCGGAGAAGAGTATGCCGCAGATGCCGACAAGCT
The DNA here is from genome assembly GCA_003535395.1 of Clostridiales bacterium. Lineage (GTDB taxonomy): Bacteria > Bacillota > Clostridia > UBA8921 > UBA8921 > UBA8921. The sequence continues at coordinate 1,092 of DOHE01000211.1, forward strand.
GATCTTCAACGGGCCGTGGAAGATCACGGAGTGGACCCATGACAGCAAACTGGTGCTGGCGAAGAACGATCAGTACTGGAATGCTGCTGCCATCAAGCTGAACACGATCGAAGGCTACATGATCGCTGACACCAACACCGCTGCCAACATGTTCTACAACAAGGAACTGGACATTATCGGCATTCCCGGGGCAAAACGGCAGGAATTCCTCGACAAGGGATACAAGATCATGAATTACAGCGACGGGGCGACTTTCTACGTAGAAATCAATATGCTGGATGCGGTCGTGGGCAACCAGAAGATCCGGGAAGCCCTGTCTCTTTCCATCGATCGGGCGGCATACTGCAAAAATGTTCTGATGAACGACAGTCTGCCGGCGCTTGCTTTTGTTCCTCCCATTCTTCCGGGACTTAACAAAGCATTCCGTTCCGAAGTAGGCGACCTGATCCAGGATTATAATGTCGACGAAGCCAAAAAGCTTCTGGCTGCTGGAGAAAAGGAAGTTGACAAGGCCGAGGCAGCCAAGGCAACCAAATGACCTGCTTTGGTTGAGTCAATAACAGGTTTTGAGCAATCATACCGGAGGCGTGTGCACGGCATGCGTCTCCGGATTTGCTATAATTCGGAGGATTGCATATGGTCCGGTATATCATCAAGCGATTCCTCATTTCGATTTTGACGGTATGGGTAGTGATCACCGCCACTTTTTTCCTGATGAACCTGATGCCGGGAAAGCCCTATACAGGAGAGAAAGCTATTCCAAAGGCCATCCAGGAGAATCTGAATGCCAAATACGGATTGGATCAGCCTCTGATAACCCGGTATTTCATTTATTTGAAAAATGTGAGCCGGGGAGATCTGGGAATGTCGATGACATACAAGAACCGGGAGGTTTCTGAAATTATCCGGGATAATTTTCCTGTATCCGCGGATCTTGGGATCCGTTCCCTGATTTTTGGGGTTATCGCCGGCCTGTTTCTGGGAGTCATTTCGGCATTGAAGCATAACAGGGGCTGGGATTCATTTTCCATGCTGGTAGCCATTATCGGCGTGAGTCTGCCCAGTTTTATCATCGGAACCATGCTCCAGTTTGGCTTGGGGCTTAAGTTTTCGGCTTTCATCAAAGACCTGTTCAACACGGATTTTCAACTTTTTCCCATCGCGTTGTGGGAAAGTCCCTGGCATAAGATATTGCCTTCATTTGCCCTAGGCCTGGCCTCCCTGGCTCTGGTGGCCCGGCTCATGCGCACCAGCATGCTGGATGTGCTCAACCAGGATTATATCCGGACCGCAAAATCCAAGGGATTGTCCTATCGCACCGTAGTGATGCGTCATACCATCCGCAATGCGATCCTGCCGGTCGTCACCATTTTGGGGCCCCTGTCCGCTGCGGTGCTGACAGGGACTTTTGTCGTGGAAAATATTTTTGCCATCCCGGGACTGGGGAAGCATTTTGTGCAGAGTGTGGGCATGTACGACTACACGATGATCATGGGGCTTACCCTGTTTTATGCTTCATTCCTCATCGCCGTCAACTTTCTTGTGGATATCCTGTATGGGATTATAGATCCGAGAATACGCCTTGCGAAAGGAAAAATCTGACATGGAAGCCATTGCAAAGGAACGGTTTGAGCCCATACCAAAAAACATACAGGCCGGACAGATCATTGGACGAAAACCACTGTCCTACTGGCAGGATGCCTGGCGCAGACTGCGCATGAACAGGGTGGCCATGGCAAGCATGTGGGTACTGCTCTTCATTTTCCTGGTTGCGATCATCGGGCCGGTGCTGTTTCCACAATACCGGGAAAATCACCTGAATGAGACTCTGATGGCTCCAAACGCAAAGTACTGGTTCGGCACGGACGACCTGGGAAGAGACAATTTTGCACGGGTGCTCCGGGGATCCCGGATCTCCTTGTTCATCGGACTCACCGTGGCCTTCATCAGTCTGATTATCGGGGTTTTGTACGGCGGGATCTCCGGATATATCGGGGGATGGCTGGACAGCCTTATGATGCGCATTATCGACATCCTCATCACCATTCCGGACATGATTATCCTCATTTTGCTGCTGGTCGTTCTGAAACCGGGTGTGGGAACCCTGATCCTGGCCTTGTCCCTTACCAGCTGGACCAGCATGGCACGACTGGTGAGAGGTCAGGTGCTTCAGCTCAAAGAACAGGAATTCATCCTGGCTGCCCGGGTGCTGGGAGCGGGAACATGGCGTATCATTCTGCGACATTTGATTCCCAATGCACTGAGTGTGATCATCGTGCGGTTCACTATGAGCATTCCGGGCATCATTTTTTCAGAAGCCTTTTTAAGCTATATCGGATTGGGGATCCGGATCCCGGAGGCCAGTTGGGGAAATCTGGCCAGCCAGGGCGCTCAGCAGTTCCCGTCCAACCTGTGGCTGTTTTTTATTCCTGCTGCTTTTATCTGTGTGACCATGCTGGCATTCAACCTTTTCGGCGACGGCCTTCGGGATGCGCTGGACCCGAAAATGAGAAAGTGAGATGGAGTTATGCTGCTGGAAGTAAAAGACTTGCATGTGTCCTTTCATACTTATGCGGGGGAGGTCAAGGCGGTACGCGGCCTGTCCTATACCCTGAATAAGGGGGAAGTGCTTGCTGTTGTAGGGGAATCGGGATGTGGGAAATCTGTATCCGTACAAACGGTCCTGCGTCTGATCCCGATCCCGCCGGGAGAGATAAAAAAGGGGGAGATCTTGCTCAACGGCCGGGATGTACTGAAACTTTCCGAAAAAGAAATGCAAAAAGTGCGGGGCAATGAAGTCAGCATGATCTTCCAGGATCCTATGACCTCCCTCAATCCCACCATGACCATCGGACGCCAGATCGCAGAGGTGCTGACCCGGCACCAGGGGATGAGGCGGGTTGCGGCCATGGAAAAAGCAATTGAAATCCTGACGCTGGTGGAGGTTCCCAATGCCAGGGAGAGAGCGCATCAGTACCCTCATGAGTTTTCAGGAGGAATGCGGCAGCGCGTAATGATCGCGATGGCGCTGGCGTGCAGCCCGGACCTGCTGATTGCTGACGAACCCAGTACGGCGCTGGATGTGACTATACAGGCGCAGATGCTGGATCTGCTTAAGGGTCTGCAAAAGAAACTGCAGACTTCCATCATCCTTATCACTCACGACCTGGGGGTGGTGGCCAATATTGCACAGCAGGTGATGATCATGTATGCAGGACTGGCTGTGGAAACCGGGGATCTTAGGGAAGTATTTTATGATGCCCGTCATCCCTATACGTGGGGCTTGATGAAATCCATGTCCCGGCTGGATTTGAACAGGAAACGGCGGCTTACGCCCATCGAAGGGGTCCCGCCGGACCTGTTGAATCCGCCGGAAGGTTGTCCTTTTGCAGACCGGTGCGATTATGCCATGCGGGTTTGCAGGGAAGAGATGCCGGAACTGAAAATCGTATCCGGAAACCACGGGTGTGCATGCTGGCTGCTTCATGAGGAAGCGCCGAAAGTCTCCAGGCCGGAACTGAATGGAGGATAATATCCATGGACCCACTGCTTCAGGTTCGCGATCTGAAAAAATATTTTTACATTTCCGGAAATCGGGTGCTCAAAGCCATCGACGGGATCAGCTTTGATATCCGGAAAGGGGAGACATTCGGCCTGGTGGGAGAATCCGGATGCGGAAAAACCACAACCGGGCGGGTAATCACCCGGCTGTATCCTCCCACAGCAGGACAGGTGTTGTATGAGGGCAAAAATATTTTTCATATGGACAAAAAAGAAGCCAGAGAGTACAGCAGCAGGATGCAGATCATTTTCCAGGATCCCT
>DOHE01000278.1 GCA_003535395.1 Clostridiales bacterium
GTGGATGGCACTACATATCGGCTGCCTAAGCCTTTCATGGTCCTGGCGACACAAAATCCGGTGGAATATCTTGGCACATTTCCTTTGCCGGAAGCCCAGATCGACCGGTTTTTCCTCCGCATCACCATGGGATACCCGGAGCCGCATGAAGAGCAGGGTATCATTGAACGCAATCTGGCAGGCAATCCCCTGGATGATCTGATGCCGGTAACCAGCGGAACCCGGGTGCTTCAGCTGCAGGAAGATGTCAAGGCAGTCTATATGGATCCCTCTGTCAGTGAATATGTAGTGACCATTACCGGTAAAACCCGAACGCACCCGGACGTTTCCCTGGGAGCCAGCATCCGCGGTTCTTTGTGTCTGGCCAGGGCTGCCCGTGCCTGGGCATATTATCAGGGCCGGGATTTCACCGTTCCGGATGATGTGAAGAAAATGGCGGAACCGGTGCTGTCCCACCGCATGATATTAAAACAGGAAGCCAAACTCAAGAGAGTCACACCCCAAGCGATCATCCGCTGGATCCTTGATACCACGAAAGTGCCGGTGATGGAAAGGTATGTGGAAAAATAGGCTGATATTCGGCTTTATTTTCATATTGGCCTTCGCATTCATCTATACGAACGGGGGCAAAGTTCCCTATACCCTGTTTTACATGGTGGCGGGAGTGTTGCTGACCTCCGGCCTGTATGCATATATACTGTATCTGGGCCTGGAATTTGGGATTTCCCTGGACAGACTGAATGCGGTCAAGGGAGAATCCCTGACTTTTCGATTTACGGCCCGTAACCGGCTCAAGCTGTTCATCCCATATCTGCATATCCGTTTTACCCTTCCTTACGCGGTGCTGACCGGCCTGGATCCGTGCCTCAGTTTTTCCCTGCTTCCCGGAGCAAAACGGGAGAGATCCTGCGAATTACCCTGCAGATACCGGGGAGAATATGAAATCGGGGTGGAAAGGGTTGAAATAGAAGATTTCCTGGGAATTTTCCGGTTTTCTGCAAAAATCCCGGATATCTACCGGGTGAGGGTGTATCCCCGGATCCTTTCTCTCGGAAGTTTCGCCATGCGGGCAGATATGTCCCCGGAATCTGAATCCATAACGGACCGCAAAGGGGAGGACGTCACCATGATTTCCGACATCCGGAAATACTTGGCAGGAGACTCTTCCCGGAAGGTTCACTGGAAACTGACTGCCAAACTCAACGAGCTGATGGTGAAGAACAATCAGGCTACTTCTGACCAGAGAAATGTTATTTTACTGGATTTGAACCGATATGGTCATTCGGCCGCCGTATCCGCCGCGGTGGCTGACAAAATGGTGGAAGCCCTGGTTGCCGTCATCTGGTACGGGGTCAATCGCCGCATTCTCACCAGTCTGGTATACTTTTCTCCGGAAGCACAGGGCGTCGTGGAGATACAGGTACGGGATGCTGCTGATTTCATGACTGTTTTTGAATTTTTAACTTCTGCTTCCTTTAACCAGACTCTGTCATATCAGGAACTGCTCCGGCTTTTTTCAGGGGAAGCGGTAAACCCTATGAATATTTTTTCTTTTACCTCCTGCACGGATACGGCAAACCTGACCCGCGGAATCGATCAGTTCCGCAGATCCGGACATGATGTGACCCTGATCCATGTTTCACCGGAACCCGGAACGGAAACGGAGCGCAAGCACGGCAGCGGGAAAATAAGCGAGATCAGTCTGGCAGAAGAGATTCGGACCATGGCAAGTGAGACGGGTGTCCGGGCTTTTGTTCTGGATACGGGAACTGAAACGGACAGTGCATTGGAAAGGGGGCCGGAGACCTGATGGAATATGCATGGATCGTTCGTTTGTTTGCCTGGATTTCTGCCGGTCTGCTTGGGATGATCTCCAGGGAACTGTCAGGTCTGGATTCCGGATTTGATTATCCTTTCCTTTTGGCTTTCCTGTTTACGCTGTATTTCCAGGTGATCATTGGTAAGAAACACCATATCAAACGGTATTTTCTGCTTCCTTTCGGCATGATTTTGGCCGGGTTGGGGATCGGCTACGGCTTACGGGCTGTGTTTGCGATCCGGACAGTAGATTGGACAGTGAATACAGTCGCCTGGTTTCCGGCCTACTTGTCAGGGATCACTGCACTGGTTCCCTCTTATTCGTTTGGGATCCTGTCTGCACTCATTTTCTTTTTCTGCGGCATCACCGTGCTGCTGCTTCATAAAAGACAATATTTGATATTGCTGGTTTTTCAGACAGTCATGCTGTTGTCTCAGTGGTTTCTGTACCCGGAGCGCATCCGGGGGCCGGCCCTTTGGGGATTTTGTTTCATGGCCCTGTTCCTTCTCCTGGAAAATGTTCGCAAGAACCGGCTGGAACGCGATCGGCACACCTACCATGACGGGACTGTATACCTGCAGTGGATGCTGCCCCTTTGCCTCCTGATCAGTCTGACCGCTGTGATGGTTCCGGCAAAGCCACGGCCCATCGTATGGCCGTGGCTGGACAATATCCTGTTTCCGCATTCCGATAAACAAGTGACAGAAATGGACCCTTTCAGCCTGGCCACTGCCGGGTACGGACAGGGGGAGGGATTGGGAGGGATCGCTGATCCCAATGATACAGTTGTATTGCAGATCCAGTCCAAACGCCCGGTCTACCTGAAAGCACTCACCCGGGATTCCTACACCGACAAGGGCTGGGAGAATACGGATATGACCGCATATACCCTTTTTTCCCCGGACAGTTCAGTTTCTCTGGACAGAAAAATTTGGGATAATAGCACGATGTCATTACAGGATGACAAATTGGATTCCTTGAGTATTCGGTACACTTTCAACATACGCTTTCAGGGGATCCGCACAAAAAATATTTTTTATCCCATCGTCCTGAATGAAGTCAAAGCTGGCCGAAATATCCTCTGGGCAGATTCGGGAGGCGGCATTCGCATGCTGTTTTTGCGTTCGGAGGGTTTTTCTTACCAGGTGGAATCGGACGTGCCAAACTACGGAGATCCGGATTTTGAGGCGGTACTTAAAAAATCCGCATCCGGTGGATCCGATCCAAAAGACGGGATATCCGATCCTGTAAGAAAAAAGTATCTGCAGTTGCCGGACAAGCTTTCGGAAAACATCCGGATCCTGTCCCTGGACCTGACAGAAAGTCATGCGTTGCAGATCGACAAGGTGACTGCTGTTGAAGAGTTTTTTAAAAACAGCTTTACATACACACTGACGCCGCCTGAGCCCCCGGAAGGTACCGATGCCCTCGAATACTTCCTGTTTGAGGGAAAAAGCGGATACTGCACCTATTATGCCACCGCCATGGTGATCCTGCTAAGATGTGCCGGTATCCCGGCCCGATATGCAGAAGGGTATGCCATGCCCGCCTTGCCGTCTTCAGAAAATACGTATCTGGTCACCAACCAGGATGCGCATGCCTGGCCAGAAGTCTATTTCCAAAGTGTCGGGTGGATCCCTTTCGAACCCACACCGCCGATGTACGAACGGCTTTACTGGGCTGCCGGAGGAGGCACATCCCGTCGCAGCAATTCGCAGCAGTATGATTACATGGAGGAACCTCTACCTGAAGAAATGGAAATGACAGACATCCTTGCACCTGACCCGGTCCGCTGGGGCAGGATTCTTCTGTCTGTTTTGATCACATTTTTGATCTTGGGGATGACCACCTTTTTCTTGTACCGGTGGAATGGATACCGCCGCATCCGGTATCGGGATGAGGTCCGGCGCATGGTACCGGCAAAATGCTGTGTGTCTCTGTTCCTGTTTTATCTGCGCCTGCTTACTTTGGCAGGTTACCCCAGAAAACCGTGGGAAACGGTTCGAGAATATGCCCTGCATCAGGATCTCCCGAAAATTGAGCTGCTGATTTTGGCACATATTTTTGATAAAGCCCGTTACGGCAGGGGTAAAATGGATGCGGAGGATACCCGGGAGATGCTTGAGGCGTATGAACCGATGATGGCATATGCCCGAAGTCAGATGGGCCGTGTCAGATACTTTCTGTTAGGCCATATGGCAGGACTGTTTTGAAAGGAGAACGGACGAATGAATGCTGAAATTCTGGCTGTGGGTACCGAACTGCTCATGGGGCAGATCGCCAACACCAATGCCCAGTATATCTCCCAAAGATTGCCGGAAGCGGGAGTGAATGTGTATTATCACAGCGTGGTAGGGGATAATCCCGGGCGGCTGCTGGCTTCCCTGAAACTTGCCTACAGTCGGTGTGACACGGTGATCACCACCGGCGGGTTGGGTCCTACGGAGGATGATTTGACCAAGGAAACCGTCAGCCGTTTTTTCGGAAGAAATCTTGTGCTTCACGAGGAAAGCCTTGCCTCTATCCAGGATTTTTTTCACAGGCGAGGCCGGGAAATGCCGGATAATGTCCGCAAACAGGCCTATATGCCGCAAGGATGCATGATCCTCCCGAATACCAGGGGAACAGCTCCGGGTTGTATAATAAAGGACGGAGGCAGGACCATGATCATGCTGCCCGGTCCTCCGTCAGAAATGATTCCCATGTTCGACAGCAGGGTCATCCCCTTTCTGNNCTGCTGTCGCTTTCCGGCCGCAGGATCACTTCCAGGTATGTAAAAATCGTTGGCATGGGAGAATCCATGGTGGAGGAACAGCTTAAAGACCTGGTTAACACCCAGGTGAATCCTACTTTGGCAACATATGTCAAAGAGGGGGAAGTCATCCTGCGCATCACTGCTTCCTGCGAAATGGAAGGAGACGCCGCACGCCTGCTGGATCCTGTGCTCAGGGTCATAGAAAGCAGGCTGGGAACCGTCATCTATGATACACAGGGCCGCAGCCTGGAAGAAGTC
>DOHE01000328.1 GCA_003535395.1 Clostridiales bacterium
CCGGAAACCTCTGGTTCCACAGGAAGAGGAGACGGCTGCAAACCCCCGGGCCAGAAGCGCCAAACTTCGGATCGCCCGGAAACTTTAAATCTGACAAGACCATTGGTTGACATAAGAACACAAGAAAAAAAGGATTATGTACAAAAGACAAACCGCCAAAATACAAAAGAAAAAAAATCAAAAGGTACAAAAGAGACATCTTGCCAATGAATAAGCTGCACAGCAGCCAGGAACAAAGGAAAACCGCCTGCGGAAGTCCGAACGGCAGCGGCCGGGGACAGGGACCTTCCGCAGGACCCTGCATGGGATATCATGCCGTGAACTGGCATAGGTCCCTTGAGGAGTGAATAAGATACCATGAGTGACCGTACAATTTACGTAAAGGATGCAACTGCGAGGAACCTGGACTCTGGGCGTTCATCCGATATTTATGACCAGAGTGAAGTGCTTCGGCTCAAAAAAACACAGAGAGCGAGGCGGAAGAGCCAGCAGAAATTACTGATAATGATTGCAGGCTTTTTTGTTCTGGCCGCCCTGGTGACCTGCCGGTATGCACTGATCTATGAACAGGCAGGGCAGTTGAGCGCGTTGGGCAGGGAATATGAGAACAGGAGAAATGCCAACATTCAGTTGGAGGCGGAAATTGAAAAACGGCTGGACCTGGGAGAAATCCGGACTATTGCTGAAGAAAAGCTGGGGATGTATAAACCCGGAAGAAATCAGATCATATACATCAAGCTTCCCCAGGCTGACTATGTCAGGGCAAAGGGTCAGCCGGAAGGGGAAAAAACGTTCCTTGATACTCTGCTCGGGGTCGTATCCGTTGCAGCAGGGATCCGTTAACGGCCTGCCAGAAGGGATAAATTGGAAAATAGGACTGTGGATTCGTGATTAAGCGGTCCGCGGTCCTTATTTATGATATGCGCGGGGAAAAATGGATGCGGAGGGCCTGAATGAGAACCTGGAGAATGACACGGAAACGAACACTTTTTATGCTGGCCGTGTATGTGTGCCTGGCCCTGCTTGTGACGGGCAGGGTGGCTGCGCTCCAGTTTGTCAGAGGGGAGGATCTCAAACAGCAGGCGTATGAACAGCACAACCGGGGCCGCTATATCAGTGCACGCCGGGGAACGATCTATGACCGCAACGGTGTGGCCCTGGCCGTGAGCGCATCGGTGGAAACCATATCCATCAATCCTGTTCAATTGAAAGAAAACTACAGTGCCCAGAAAATATCTGAGATCTCCACTGCTCTGTGCGAACTGGCCGGCCTTGCCGAAACCGCAAGAATCAAGGCTTTGGCTGCCTTTGAAAAAAACAGCAGCTATGAACTGATAGCCCCAAAGGTCGACAAGGAAATCGGAGGTAAGATCCGCGCCTGGATCGAGGAGAATGAACTGAGCGGCATCAATGTGGATGAAGACTCCAAACGCTTTTATCCCAAAAACAATCTGGCCGCCCATGTTATCGGCTTTACCAGCGTGGACAATGCGGGACTGGACGGGGTCGAAAAATGGATGGACAGCTATCTCCAGGGGACTAAGGGCAAAATCATGAGCGAGGTGGATGCAGCGCGACGGGAACTCCCGTTTGCCGATGAGCAGCGCATCAGTCCCCAGGACGGTTACAACGTTTACCTGACGCTGGATGAAACCATTCAGTATTTCACCCAAAAGGCGCTGGAGAATGCCATTGAGGAAAACCAGGTGCTGGAAGGCGCTACGGCGATCGTGATGGATCCCCGAAACGGGGACATCCTGGCCATGGTATCCAAGCCGGATTTCAACCTGAACAGTCCCTGGGCCGCTCCTGCCACGATCCAGGACCCGTCAGCCTGGTCCGGGACAAAACCGGAAAGCGTCAAGATCCTGCAGGAAACCGTCTGGCGGAACAAGGCGATCATGGACACGTATGAACCCGGCTCCACATTCAAGCCCATAACCGCAGCAGCAGGACTGGAGGAAGGGATCGTCACTCCGGATACCCGGGTGAACGACAAAACCATCCAAGTAGGGGGATGGGACATCAATTGCTGGAAGCCGAATTTTCACGGGGACGAATCTTTCCGCGAAGCTGTCTATAACTCCTGCAATCCGGTTTTTGTCAATGTGGCCATGGCATTGGGGGTCAATACTTTCTATAAATACGTGAGAGCCTTCGGTTTCTATGACAAAACGCGGATCCCCCTGTATGGGGAGGCGAAGAGTATTTTCCACAAGTCTCCGACGGTAGTGGACATGGCTACGGCTTCCTTCGGGCAGCGGTTCCAGATCACGCCCATCCAGCTGGCCTCAGCTTACTGTGCCATCGCCAATGGAGGGACTCTTTATCGGCCGCGGCTGGTGTCCGCGCTTACAGACGACGACAGCAATATCGTAAAAAGATATGAACCGGAAGCAGTGCGCACCGTGATGTCTGCCCAGACCAGCGAAACCTTGCGCAGCATCCTTGAAGGAGTGGTCACCTACGGTACGGGACACAATGCCTATATCAAGGGTTACCGGCTGGCAGGAAAAACCGGGACTTCGGAAACACTGCAAACGGACAGCACCGGCCGGTATATCGCCTCCTTCTGCACATTTGCACCGGCGGACAATCCTGTGGCAGTGCTGTTGGTGATCCTGGATCATCCCAACGTGTATCCTTATACCGGGGGCATGCTGGTAGCTCCGGTGGCAGGCAAGCTGATGGAGGAGATCCTGAATTATCTGGGCGTGGACCGGAGATACACCGAGTTCGACAAGACCATGATGAATGCACCGGTGGCTGTGCCGGATGTTGTGGGCATGACCGTGGCGGAAGCTCAGGCCAGGCTGAAGGAATTTAAGCTGGACTTCAAACTGGAAGGTTCGAACACAGGAAAGGATGCCCTCGTGGTTTCCCAGACTCCCAAAGCGTACATGGAAGTGGCGGAAGAGTCCGTGATCATCCTTTATACGGAAAAAATGGAGAAGGAAGCCACGGTTCCGGTTCCCGATCTGATCAACTGCACCTACGACGATGCCCGGCTGATCTTAAAACAGGTAGGGCTCAACATCAAGGCTACCGGCCTGGGAGTGGTACAGAAGCAGAAATTTGCGGCGGGGACCATCGTGGCGAAGGGGACCCAGGTGGAAGTGGAACTGCTGGATCCCAATACTCATTAGGGCAGATACGCCCGCCCGGATACCCTGGCACAGTCAGGAAAAAGATGAAACTTATGCCCGTTCGCATTATAATATCCTGGAGAGGGTGCTGCCGATGCTGCTTCGCAGTCTGTTAAAACAAATCCGTGTGCTCGATATCCTGGGAGGGGATCCGGATACCGAGATCCTTTCCGTTGCTTACGATTCCAGAAAAGTGCGCAGGGGTTGTCTCTTCATAGGCAAAGGATTTGAATTTGATCCGGCTTATGCGGCGGATGCTGCATCCAACGGGGCTTCAGCCGTTGTGCTGGAACCTGGGATCGACATTGAGCTTCCCAAAGAGGTCGTGCTGATCCGGGTCCCGGATACCCGGGAAGCACTGGCTCTTCTAAGTGCAGCCTTCTATGATTTTCCGTCAAGAAAACTTATGCTGGCAGGAGTGACCGGCACCAAGGGGAAAACCACAACGACCAGCATGATATATTCCGCAGCCGAACACGCAGGACTTAAGGCGGGCCTGATCGGCACTATCGAAAACCGTATCGGAAGCGAAGTGCAGTATGCGGAGCGGACGACGCCTGAGTCGTTGGATCTGCAGTCCCTTCTGGACGAGATGGTACGTCAGCAGGTGGGGCTGGCAGCAATGGAGGTGTCCTCGCAGGGGCTTCAATATCACCGGGTCACCGGCTGTGATTTTAACGTGGGCGTCTTCACCAATATCACCCGGGATCACATCGGACCCGGGGAACACAAGGATTTTGACGAATACGTAAAGGCCAAAGCCAAACTCTTCCGCATGTGCAAAAAAGGTGCAGTGAATGCGGATTCCGAACATGCCGGTACGATCATCGGCCAGGCGGACTGTGAACAGCTTGTAACTTTCGGCATCCAAAATCCGGCTGGCATTCGGGCTATGAACATCGAAAAATTATCCGGCGGCACAGCCTTTGACGTGGTGACCCCCTGGTGGGAAGGCCGCATCCGCATGGATCTTATCGGCAGTTTCAACATATACAACGCATTGGCAGCCATCAGCGCCTGCGGGCTGATGGGACTGCCCATGGAAGCGGTGCAAAAGGGTCTTGGCCATGTGAGGGTGAAAGGAAGGACGGAACCTGTGCCGACTGGACGGGATTTCAGCATCCTCATTGATTATGCTCACAATGCAATAAGCCTGGAAAGCCTGCTGCTCACGATACGCGAATACGCCCGGGGACGTGTGATATGCCTGTTTGGCTGCGGCGGAGACCGCGACCCGGCCAGACGGTTTGAGATGGGAGAGGTATCCGGCCGGCTTGCAGACTTCTCCATCATCACATCGGACAATCCCCGCACGGAGGACCCGGAGCGGATCCTGGACCATATCGAGACAGGGATCCGGCGCACGCAGGGAGGATACATCCGCATCACCGACAGAACTTCCGCGATCCGGTATGCCATTTTAAATGCCCGGAAAGACGACATCATCATTTTGGCGGGGAACGACCATGAGTCATACCAGATTTTTAAGGACAAAACCATTCATTATGACGAGCGGGAAATCGCAGCAAAGATACTGGCGGAACCCGGTATGGCGGATGAACGGCGGATACCGGCCGAACCCGATATGGAGCGGCAATGATATGCAATCGATGATTTTCAAGGTCCAGGAGCTCTTGCAGGCGACAGGCGGGAAGCAGCTTTGCGGCAGCCCGGAGCAGGGATTTGCGGCCGTTTTTACCGATACCAGGAAGAAGGTGGACGGCGGGCTTTTCGTGGCGCTTCCGGGCGAGCGCTTTGATGGGCACGGCTTCGTGATGCAGGCTCTTGCGCAGGGAGCATCAGGAGCGGTGATTTCAAAGCCTCTGCCGCGGGAAGAAATTCAACAGGCCGACTCTCTTGGAAAATGCATCCTGCTGGTTCCAAATACCCGGGACGCCCTGGGCCTTATTGCCCGGTCTCACCGGCTGCGCCTTGGCTCTCATGTGACTGCAGTGACGGGAAGTGCCGGTAAAACCAGCACCAAGGACATGCTCTCCCTGGTCTTTGCAGCCCGTTATCCCCTGATCTGGACAGAAGGCAACCAAAACAACGAGATCGGCGTGCCGCTGACCCTGTTGCGCTTGTCTCCGGAACAAAACACAGCGGTGGTGGAAATGGGCATGCGGGGCCGGGGCGAGATCCGCTGGCTGTCCAGTATCGCGCTGCCGGATCTGGCGGTCATCACCAATATCGGTATGGCCCATATCGAACGGCTTGGCAGCCTTGAGCAAATATTGAGCGCCAAGCTGGAGATCCGGGAAGGCATGAAGCCGGGAAGCCTTATTTTTATCAACGGGGATGATCCCTTGCTGGCAGGGAGTGTGGACCGTCTCCGGGATGAAGGGTTTGTCCCTGTGGAGTGCGGTACAGTCCCCGGAGCACAGGTCCGGGGCACAGACATACGGATGGACGGGGAGGGGTGCGACTTCCGGGTGGAATGTGTTCATCCCGGCCTGCCTTGCGTTTCTTTTATTATCCGGGTGCCTGTTCCTGGGATCCACAATGTACGCAATGCTCTTTTGGCCGCAGGCGCCGGGCTTGCACGGGGGGTGCCCCCGGACCGGATCGCCGCAGCCATCGCTGCTTTTCAGCCATCTGGTATGCGGATGCAGCTGCTGCAAAATGCCAAAGGGGTCAGCATCATCAATGATGCATACAATGCAAATCCACAGTCGGTCCAGGCGGCACTGGAAAGCCTGGCGGTCATGGGAAAGGGACGGCGGACGGTGGCAGTGCTGGGCACGATGCTGGAGCTGGGAAAGTGGTCTGGTCCGGCTCACAGGGAAGCGGGGATCGCGGCGGCAAAGTTGGGGATCCAACAGCTGGTTGCGGTGGGACCGGACGGAGAGCAGACGGTCGGGGGTGCCATCCAGGCAGGCATGCCCTCTCAGGCAGGAGTCCATTTCAAAGAAGCGGAAGAAGCTGCCCGGTTTCTTGTATCCTGGGTGGCCAGGGGAGATCTGGTGCTGGTGAAAGGGTCCCGGGGAATGCATATGGAAGACATCGTAGAGGAGCTGGTGAGATGACAGAATATATTGCGGCTTTTCTCATGGTATTTTTGTTGACGGCGGCAGGGGGTCCGGTTTTTATCCCCCTGCTTCGCCAGCTCAAGTTCGGGCAGACGGTCCGGGATGACGGCCCTCAGTCTCACCTGGCCAAAACGGGGACTCCCACCATGGGAGGCATCCTGTTTTTGCTGCCCATACTGCTGACGGGCGGACTCTACGCTTTTCTTGCTTATCCCGAGATTCTTCCCGTGCTGTTTCTCACTCTGGGATTCGGGTTGGTGGGCTTCATCGACGATTATGTCAAGGTGGTGCGCAAGCACAAGAACGGCATCAGCCCCAGGCAAAAAATGTTTGGTCTGGTGCTGGTAGCGGTGATATTTTCCAGCTGGGTCTTTTGGAAAACGGATCTGGGCACCCAGATCTATGTCCCTTTTACCGGCCTGGAACTGAAAATCGATCTGGTCTGGCTGTTCATCCCTTTCATCACCTTTGCAGCCATCAGCGAGGCCAATGCGGTGAACTTGACGGATGGCCTGGACGGGCTGGTGTCCGGGATCAGCCTGCTCATCTTCTGTCTGCTTGCCGCCATCGCGCTTCGCACCGGGCAGTGGACCGGTGCCGGAATATTCTCCGCCATGGGAGCGGGAGCCTGTCTGGGGTTTCTGATATATAACCGGCACCCGGCAAAAATATTTATGGGGGACTGCGGTTCCCTGGCCCTGGGCGGAGCTCTCGCGGGCATAGCCGTGCTGCAGCGGGATCCCCTCATCCTGCTGGTGGCCGGGCTGGTTTTCCTGTTGGAGACCCTTTCCGTGATGATCCAGGTGCTATGGTACAAAAAAACACGCCGCCGGGTTTTTCGGATGGCCCCTCTGCATCATCATTTCGAGCTGACCGGCTGGAAGGAAACCAAGGTAGTATGGGTGTTCTGGGCAATCACCGCATTGCTTTGTGCGGTTGCCTGGTTTTCAGTTTTTACTCCCGGGAGGTAGCCGATGCCAAAAACACGAACCACTTTAAAAAAATCCGCCGGCAAGGGAGCAGGCAGCCGGCTCTCAGCCTCTGCCGGCGCCATGGATTTCTGGATGCTGTTTTCTGTCATGATCCTGGTCGTCATGGGGGTCACCATGGTTTTCAGCGCCAGCGCACCCTATGCCCTGAGCCGCTTTGACGACAGCTACTTCTTTTTTCGCAACCAGCTGAAATTCGCCCTTATCGGTTTTGTGGTCATGATCGTCACTTCCCGGATCGATTATCATATTTACAAGGGCAAGGTGGCGCTTTGGGGAATCATTGTTTCCGTCATTCTGCTGGTGATGGTTCGGGTACCCGGCATCGGGGTGGAGGAGAACGGCTCCTGGCGCTGGATCGGGCTGGGTCCGCTTCAGTTCCAGCCCTCCGAGATCGCCAAGATCGCCCTCATCGTTTTTTTCGCTGACCGTTTATCCGCGAGACGCATAAAACCGACCCTCAACCTGCTGGACCTTCTGCCTTATGCCGGTATCATGATCCTGTTTGCCGGGCTGTTCATGATCGAGCCGCATTTGAGCTGCACCGTGATATCCATGCTGGTTTGCCTGGTCCTGCTGCTTTGTGCCGGGGCCAGGTTGGCGTATTTCGTGGTGGGGCTGGCGGGAATGACGGGCATCGGCGTGGCAGCTGTCAGTTTCTTTCCATATATGAAGGACCGGGTGGACTTTTTTATCAATCCATATCTGGACGCTTCCGGGAAGGGATATCAGATCATTCAATCCATGCTGGCCATCGGGTCCGGAGGTCTGTTGGGAAGAGGTCTTGGGAAAAGCATGCAGAAATTCCTGTATTTGCCTGAACCTCAAAATGACTTTATATTTTCCGTGCTGGCTGAGGAATTGGGCTTTGTTGGCGTCGTGGGCGTTTTGTCCGTGTTTATGATCTTTTTCTTCCGGGGGATGAAAGTGGCCATGCAGGCAGGGGAACTGTACGGCAGCCTTTTGGCGGCCGGGATCACTTCCCTCATCGCCATACAGACCTTCCTTAACATGATGGTCGTTACCAAGCTCATCCCCTCCACCGGGGTCTCTCTGCCGTTTTTCAGCGCAGGCGGCACCTCCCTGGTGATTCTGATGGCAGCGGTTGGCATCCTGTTGAATATATCCAGGCAAGCCGGAGCTGAAAAAATATGAGAAAGGAAGGGGCGGATATGACAAAAACTCAAAAAACTGAACAGCCGCTGTGCATCCTGATCGCAGCAGGAGGCACCGCCGGCCATGTCAATCCGGGGATCGCGGTGGCCGATGCGCTTTCAGAGCGAAATCCCGGTATCCGGATCATTTTTGCAGGCACATCCAAAGGCCTGGAAAATGATCTTGTCCCCAGGGCAGGGTACGTGCTTTGCACCATCCGTTCACGGGGGTTTAA
>DOHE01000143.1 GCA_003535395.1 Clostridiales bacterium
CTGCATGTGCAAAAGGCCATCATGACGATGCTGATGGGGGATTGACGTGGATTATTCTTTTGTGATACGCAGGGCGGTGCCTGAGGATGCGCCGGCGGTCCATGAGATTTTGCTGGATGCATTTATGCATTATCAAAGAGCATCCCATATCACCGGGCCAGTGGATGCACTGCAGGAAACTGTCGGGGACATAGAAGACGATATCCGCAACAAACATGTGTTTATCGCCTTGATCGACAGCCTGCCTGTGGGAACGATGCGGGTCGCCATCCGACAGGAGGACAGAGTTGCCTATATCAGCCGTCTGGGAGTCAAAGCCGCCTATGCCAATCAGGGGATCGGCAAATCCATGATGAACCTGGTGGACAAACTCCTGATGGAACATCATGTTTCCCGGGTGTTTCTGCATGCGGCAGCCCGCAACGGCGATCTGATCCGATTTTATTACGGCAGAGGATTTTACGTGGAATCTACAAGCCTTGACAGGGGATACACACGGGCGCTGATGGTGAAGGACCTGCCGGAACCGAAGCCGGTTTTTGGGTTTGTGTCTGAAGAAGAAGGTGACGACCGATGACTGATGGTCCTGTGTCCCTGATCGAATGCCGGGATTACGACCCGAAGCAGATCGATGCGGCACTTTCGCAGCTGCTGGCTCCTCTTGGGGGAATGAAAGCATTCGTGCGGCCCGGGGAACGGATCCTGATCAAACCGAACCTGCTTATGGGGATGCCGCCGGAACGGGCTGTATCCACTCATCCCGAAATCATCCGGGCTGTGGCGGCTGAGGTTCTGAGAGCCGGAGGCAGACCGGTGATCGCTGACAGTCCGGGAGGAATTACCCGGCCCGGACAGCTGGATCATGTGTACCGTATCAGCGGTATGGCAGAAGCAGCCCGCCGGGCTTCCCTGGAAGGGGAAGGCGAGGTGGTGTTGGACAGGGGTGGAAAAAACGGAGAACATTTTTTCCCGGAAGGCCGGATCATTCGGACCGCTCCGGTGATCCGGGCTTTTTTGGATGCAGACAGGGTGATCAATGTCTGCAAGCTCAAGACTCATGTCATGATGCATCTTACCGGCGCAGTAAAGAACCTGTTCGGGGTCGTGGCCGGCAGGGCAAAGGTGGATTTTCACCTGCGTTTCCGTAATTACGATATTTTTGCAGGTGCCCTTCTGGACATCAGTCAAATGGTGCATCCGGTTTTGAATATCATGGATGCAGTCGTAGGCATGGAAGGGATGGGGCCTTCCAACGGCAAACCGCGGCAGACAGGTTTTCTGCTGGCGTCTCCCGATGCCTGCGCCCTGGATCTGGCTGCTGCATATCTTGTCGGCATGAGGCCGGAAGAGGTTCCTACGCTCCGTGTCGCGCATGACCGGGGGCTGGCACCCATGGATCCATCCCGGCTCCGGATTGTGGGAGGATCGCTGAAGGATCATGTGGTGAAGGATTATAAGAAGCCTGCGCGCATTTTCCAGGTGGAAGGGTATGACCGGTACCTTCCCGGGTTTATGAAAGGCCTGTTACGGTTTGTTCAGCCCAGGCCGGCGGTATACAGGCAAAATTGCCGAAAATGCGGGGATTGTGTGCGAAGCTGTCCTCCCCAGGCCATGGATATGGGAAAACAGGGCCCGGATATCCGCTATGACGCGTGCATCCGGTGTTACTGCTGTCAGGAACTTTGCAAATACGACGCGATCCGGATCCACCAGCCTGTCCTGGCACGGCGGATCCTGCGCCGTTAAGCAGTCGATTCGTTTTAGTCTTCTCCTTTGGCTGAAAACAGGTTGATGACACTTTTGACCAGTTCCGCGATGGATCCCACCTGAGACAGAAAACTGGATTGTTCTGCCTGTCCGGTCAGGGCATCAGCAGCCCCGGATACGAGTGAATTGACAGAGGCTGCCACTTCTCCTGCATTTTCCGAAGCCTTGTCCACATGAGCGATGAGAGAAGGAAGGGATTTGATGACCTGGTCCACCCGGGGTGCCTGTTCCCGAAGAAAACCGTCCAGCCGGCGGGTCGCACGGATCGCTTTGAGTAGGAACAGGATCAGCAGTACCAGTACACCCGATGAAAGTAAAAAAAGGATCAGCATTCCCAGGTCTTTCAAAGAGATCAAGGTATCTCCCATTTAAATCATACCCCCTCGTGTCGGGACACAAAATCTCCGCAGCGCCAGGGCGGAGATTTTGTTCCATAGTTTGAATTTCCGGCGTTTCTCATCTGGTGACAGACATTGGCTGTCGACCCTTTCAGAGGATCATTCCCCGGTGTTTGCAGCGGCATCGCCAGTAGCGGGAGCTTCAGTTTTTTCGGCACTTTTTGTGGCTTTGGCGGTTTTGACCCGGGTGGCAGCCTCTTCAAGTTTGCCCTTGACGGTGCTCAGTGCCTTTTTGGATGATTCAGCTATTTCCTTGCGGGTCTGCTTTCCGGCCTTGGGCGCCAGAAGCACCCCGGCTGCGGCTCCGATGGCTGCTCCGGCGGCAACGCCGGCCGCAACCGCTGCGGTTTTTTTCCTGGAATCCGCCTTTTTTCTTGCCCTTGCATTTTTTCCGATCAGATCTTCCAACATGAAACACACCTCCCTGTGAATGAGGGGATGCAGGATGTGCATCCGCTGTTGGATATATTATACAACATTCGCCTGAAAAATACAAATTCTGCAATTCAAAAACGATTCAAAAACGATTCAAAAACGCAATTCAAAAAGGAGTTGTATGCCGTCGCCGCCTGATGTATAATGCCCCGTGAACGGGAGGGATGCTCCATGCAAAAACGGCGGTACGGTTCTACGGATGAACTGCTTTCCATCATCGGATTCGGCGGGATCGTGGTTTCAAACGTAACAGATGCAGATGCGGAAAGGTATGTATCGGAAGCACTGGATGCCGGCGTCAATTATTTTGATGTGGCACCCACGTATGCAAATGCACAGCAGAAACTTGGCACGGCGCTCAAAGGCCGCAGAGACAAGGTTTTCCTGGCCTGCAAGACAGAAAAGCGCGATGCAGCACAGGCGACAAAGGCTCTGGAGGAATCACTTGAATGTCTGGGCACGGAAACGCTGGATCTGTACCAGTTTCATTCTGTTTCCACCCTTGCGGATGTCGACCGGATCTTTGCCCCAGGAGGCGCCATGCAGGTGATGGAAAAAGCCCGGAGAGATGGAAAAATCAAGTATATCGGGTTTTCCTCCCATCTGGAGGAGGCAGCCCTTCGAATGCTGGATCTTTTTGCTTTTGATTCCCTGATTTTTCCTGTCAACTGGCTGGCGATGCACCGGACCGGAATGGGGGAAAGGATCCTTAAGAAGGCAGTCGGCCGGGGGATCGCGGTCACGGCCATCAAGGCCATGGCCTGGACCTTGTGGCCCGCTTCCCTGCCCAGGGAAGAGAGACCCTATCCCAAATGCTGGTATAAGCCGCTGGATGACGAGAACCTGGCAGACATGGCGCTTCGGTATACATTGTCCAAACCGGTGATGTCAGCCATTCCTCCCGGAGATATCCGGCTGTTCAGGCAGGCATTGAAGACGGCGGCGGATATGAAACCACTGACCCAGACTGAACTGGCTCTGCTGAAACAGGCGTCCCAGGAGGAACAACCCATATTCCCGGCGTGACATAAGCAAATCATTCCATATTCCCGGCGTGACAGGAGCATATCATTGAGAGTTTTTCGCTGGCTTTGGCCCTACATACGTCCATACCGTTTCACCATCCTTCTTGGTCTTTTGTTTCTGGCGGTCCTGGACACGATCTTTATCACATGGCCGTACTTTACCGGCGGGATCGTAGACCAGGTCATCCATGGCGGTTATCAGAGACTGGGATATCCGGATCGGATGTCGCTGCTTACGTTATATCTTCTGGGCATGTTCGGTGTGATCATCCTGAAATCCATTTCACGTTATACTTACCATATTTCAATGGAAAAGGCATCGGTCAGCATATTGGCGGATATCAAAAACGACCTGTATGCCCATATGCAGAAACTGGATTTCCGGTTTTTTGACAATAACCGGACCGGAGATGTCATGACCCGGATGAGCAGCGATATGGAGATGATCCGGCATTTTATCGCATGGATCCTGCCCATGACTCTGGAAAATACGTTTATCTTTGCAGGGGCGATCCTGATCCTCATGTTGAACCAGCCGATCCTGACTCTGGCCCTCCTGGCGGTCACACCGCTCATTGCCCTGCTGGCATTCCGCCTTTCCCGGCTGGTCAAGCCCATTTACCTGGCCATACGGGAAGCTTACTCCAGTTTAAATACGGTGGTCCAGGAAAATATCAGCGGCAACCGCGTAGTGAAAGCTTTTGCCCGGGAATCCCATGAGATGGGAAAGTTGACGGAGGTCAATGAAAATTACAGGAATGAAAGCCTCAAGGCATCGCGGGTATGGGCAAAATTTCTTCCGCAGCTGGATGTGCTTTCCGGAGCCATGACCATCATCATCGTTATACTGGGAGGCTGGATGGTGATCCAGGGGAAAATCACCGTAGGCCAGTTGGTGGTTTTCAACGGACTGATCTGGATGATCAGCAATCCCATGCGGGTGCTGGGGAACATCGTCAACGATACGCAACGGTTTTTTGCTTCCACAGAAAAGGTGCTTTGGCTGGTGGATGCTGAATCCGGAATCGGGGAAAACAGCCGGGTCCGACCGGAAGAAACCGGACAGGATCCCGTCTCCGTCCGCGGCGAGGTGGAATTTGTTCATGTCAATTTTAAATACCGGGGGGAACCGGTGTTGTCTGATATCAGTTTCAAGGTCTCTCCGGGCGAACAGGTGTGCATCATGGGGCCTACGGGATCAGGCAAGTCGACTCTGGTCAGCCTCATCGGCCGGTATCATGACTGCAGTTCCGGCCAGGTGCTCGTAGACGGACGGGATGTCAGAAAATATGACCTGAGGCGACTGCGTTCCGCTGTCTCCATGGCCATGCAGGACGTGTTCCTGTTTTCGGATACTATTGAAGGAAACATTACTTACAGCATGCCGGATGCACCGGACGATGAGGTGAAGGAAGCGGCAGAAGTGGCTAAGGCCGATGAATTTATCTGCAGGATGGAAGAGGGATATGACACCATTATCGGGGAGAGGGGTGTAGGCCTTTCCGGCGGGCAGCGCCAGCGGGTCGCCCTGGCCAGAGCGCTGATCCGGCAGTCCCCCATCCTGATCCTGGACGATACCACATCCAGCCTGGATATCGAAACCGAATACAGCATCCATGCGGCCATGCAGCGGCGATATGCAGACAGGACCACGTTCATGATCACGCATCGTGTATCTCAGGCAAGCCGGGCTGACCGGATCATCGTGATGATGGACGGCCGGATCGCTGAAATGGGCAACCATTGCAGTCTTCTCGCCCGGAAAGGATATTATTACGAAATTTTCCGGCAGCAGTACGATGACTACGATGAGATCATGGAGATTTTGGGATCGGAAGGAGAGGGGGAGACAGCCCATGGCCAGAAACAAGTATGATGTGGACGAATCCCTGGAGGCATCCTTCAATGTCAGACAACTCATGCGTTCCCTGCTTTACATACGGCCTGTCAAAGGCCGTATGCTGGGGATTTTGCTGTTGACGCTGTCCGCAAGTTTTATGGGCATGCTGGGACCTTTTCTGTTCAAGGAAGCCATCGACAAGGGACTCCCGGGAGATGTGAATCCCCGGGGAAGCATGCAGGTGCTGTTCGCTGTGGGTGCAGTGTTCCTGTTTTCTGTGCTGCTTGGGGCGGTCATGACCCGGGTTCGGGTGAAAACCATGGCAGAGGTGGGACAGAAGATCGTGTTCGATATCCGGCAGGATGTTTTTCGACATTTGCAGAGACTGCCCTTTGCGTATTATGACAGCAGGCCCCACGGGAAGATTTTGGTGCGGGCCGTCAATTATGTAAACTCCCTGAGCGATGTGCTGTCCAACGGGATCATCACCTTTATTACTGATTTGTTCAGCATTATTACCACACTTGTGATCATGCTGCTGATGAATGCCCGGCTGGCTCTGATTTCCCTGGCATCCATGCCGCTGCTGCTCATCGTGGTGTTTGTAACCAAAAACGCACAGCGCAAAGCCTGGCAGGATGTATCCCGAAAGCAGTCCAACATCAACGCCTACCTTCATGAAAGCATTCTGGGGATCAAGGTCACCCAGTCTTTTGTGCGGGAGGACTTCAACCAGGGAATTTTCCGGTCCCTGAACGGCCGGTTCGTCCGGGCCTGGATGAAGGGCCAGCGGATCAACCAGGTCATCTTCCCGGGATTTGAACTGATTTATATTATCAGTGCATGCCTGACTTATTATCTTGGAGTCACGTGGCTGGAAGCAGGGATGACCGGGATCACGACCGGCGTATTGGTGGCATTTGCCTCGTACAACCGGAACCTCTGGAATCCCATCAAT
>DOHE01000230.1 GCA_003535395.1 Clostridiales bacterium
AAAAGAAGGTAAGCAGCAGCATGCGTATGTGAGATCCGTCTACATCCGCATCCGCCATAATGATCACCTTGCCATAACGGAGTTTTGATACATCAAAATCCTCTCCCAGGTTGGTTCCCAGTGCCGTTACCACAGGCATCAGCTTTTCGTTGGCGTAAACCTTGTCAATACGGGATTTTTCAACATTCAGCATCTTTCCCCAAAGCGGAAGGATGGCTTGAAACTCGCGGGCTCTTCCTCCTTTTGCAGACCCTCCTGCTGAATCTCCTTCGACAATGTAAAGCTCCGTATTTTCAGGATTTCTGTCCGAACAGTCTGCCAGTTTGCCGGGCAGGGTTGTATTGGACATTGCATTCTTGTTTCGTGCATTTTCTCTTGCTTTTCTTGCAGCTTCCCTGGCGCGGGATGCCATGAGGCATTTGTCAAGAACTTCCCTGGCGATCCGGGGGTTTTCCTCCAGGTAAGCACCCAGTTTGTCTCCGATCACCTGTTCCACCAGTCCGCGGATCTCACTGTTTCCGAGCTTGGTTTTGGTTTGCCCTTCAAATTGGGGCTCTTCCATCTTTACGTTGATGACAGCGGATAATCCTTCCCTTATATCTTCTCCCTGCAGGTTCTTGTCATTTTCTTTGATAAAGTTGTATTTTCGGGCATAATCGTTAAATACTTTGGTGATGGCGGATTTAAAACCTGTAAGGTGTGTGCCGCCTTCCACCGTGTTGATATTATTGGCAAAGCTGTATATATTTTCGTTATATCCGGTATTGTACTGCATGGCAATTTCAACAAAGCTTGATTCTTTTGTTCCCTCGACGTAAATGGGTGGCTCATGCAGTACATCCTTGTTTTTATTGATGTATTCAACAAAGGATACGATCCCGCCTTCATAATGAAGATTCACCGTCTCCGGTATTTCCGGGCGATCGTCCGTCAGAGTGATAAAAACCCCTTTGTTTAAAAAAGCCATTTCCCTGTAACGGGATTTTAAAAGCTCAAAATCAAAAGACAGATCTTCGAAAATTTGCGGATCGGGCTTAAATGTTGTTTTTGTTCCGGTGCATTCGGTTTCTCCAATGATTTCCACCGGGGTTTTTGTCGATCCGCGTTCATATCGCTGCCTGTGTATCTTCCCTTCGCGACAAACCTCGACGACCATATACTCAGACAGCGCATTGACGACAGATGCTCCAACTCCGTGCAAACCGCCGGATACACTGTACGCGCCGCTTCCAAATTTTCCTCCGGCGTGAAGGATCGTATGCACGANNCATCTTGGGATGGATCCCTACCGGGATGCCCCCTCCGTTGTCTTTTACCACGACAGAATCGTCCTTGTTGATCTGAACTTCTATTTTATCGCACCGTCCGGCAAGCGCTTCATCGACGCTGTTTGAGACGATTTCATAAACAAGATGATGTAAACCCCGTGATGAAGTGGACCCTATATACATACCCGGCCGCCTGCGCACGGCCTCCAACCCTTCCAGCACCTGGATCTGGTCTTCGTTGTACTGTTCATTGATGATCCCGATATTATCAGACATTTTCCTGCACCTTTCCAATCAAATTGCGTTTATAAAGTGTCGTTACAGAAATAGGGGAAGTATAAATCCGGCTGCTCTTTCCGCTCCTGGTCAAAATAAAGGATTTAGGCATTTCTCCGGCATTGTTCTCCAATATTCCAGCAGCCGCATGACTTCTTAGGAAATCACGGGTGTCCGTTGCAGCAGTCGTGATTTCCAAGTCAAATATGCCGATTATTTCTTTAACGGGTACCACCGTGTCTCCTCCCAAATGCAGATACATATATCCACCTGTTCCTTCCTGTTTCGCTCTTATTCTTCCGCTTTCCCATTCTAACATTTTTTAGCATGCGATTCAACCTATGCTGCTTCCCCACTTTTATGTCGCACCCGGCGACCCGATTCAATCGATTTTTCCATCAACCACCCTGTAATAAGCAGCTTCGATTCCTTCTATCCGTCTGAATATCTCCTCATCGGTGCATGTAACGAAAACCTGCCAGTCCCGAAGACGGAAACTTAGCTGTTTCTGCCGGTCTGCATCCAGTTCCGACATAATATCATCCAGGATAATCACCGGCTTTTGCCGGGTGTCTTCTTCCATCAGCAAAGCCTCGGCCATGATAAGGGAAAGTGTGGCTGTCCGCTGCTGTCCCTGGGACCCGTATACCCGGATATCTTCTCCGTTAAGACGTATGTTCCAGTCATCCCGGTGAGGGCCAATCAGAGCGGCCCCCTGCTGTATTTCCCTCTGAAGGTTTTTGTTCATGGTTTCCAATATCTGCTCTCTGTGTTCCAGGGAAGGGGGGAGGGAGGGCGAATACCGGATCTCAAGCGCTTCTTTTTGACTGCTTAAGGTGTGAAAAATCTCCGAAGCCTGCCGATTCAGCAACAAAGTATATTTATCTCTTATTTTCATTATTTCATGCCCGGCCTCTGCCAGGATCCCGTTCCATACTTCCACCTGTTTTTTTTCTTTTTCTCCAGTTGTTCCCGTACACGGAAATATCTTTTTGAGCAGACGGTTTTTTTGCTCCAGCGCTCTTTGATAGCGCTGCAAAAAAAATAAATAATTTGCGCTTGACTGGCATTGAGCGATATCGACGAATCTTCTTCGGCAGGAAGGTCCTTCTTTAATCATTGCCATTTCTTCAGGGGAAAACATCACTGCCTGAAAATGCCCGATCATATCCACCAGGCGCCTTGCAGGCACTTCGTTTACAAAAACCTTCTTTTTCCCGTCATATTGCACGCTTACGGATTGAGGCTGCATGGTTCCTGAAATCTGATTTCTTTTTTCAAATTCAATAGTTATTCTGAAGTTTTTACATCCGCTTTTGACCATATCTGCGTCACGGGCTGTCCGGTGTGATCTTCCAGCAGCACAGACATAAATGGCTTCTACAATGTTCGTCTTTCCCTGCCCGTTGCTTCCATAAATGACATTCAGGCCTTCCCCCGGTATCATGGAAAGGCCTGTATAATTCCGAAAATCTTCAAGCTGCAGACGGCTGACCTTCATCCCGTTAATATGCCCTCTTTCTCATACCCGCAACGGCAGGATCATATAGAAAAAGGAATCTCCTTCGTCCGGTTTGATGACGCAGGGGTGAACATTCGAATTAAAACATATTTTTGCCTTTTCTTCGTCCTGAATGGCTCTCAACGCATCCTGTACAAATTTGGGGTTGAACATGATCTCTATATCGTTTCCTTCCTGTTCCACAGAAATCATATCCTTGTAGTTTCCATTATCAGAGTGAGCTGTGATCACCATACGGTCACTCGCTACACTGATATGGATCTGCATTTTTTTATCCTCTCCTGTAACCAGACAGGCTCTCTCTACGCTTTCGAGCATCCTTGCTGTTTCAAAGCGCACAGTTGTGCTGAATTCAGTGGGTATCAGCGATTTGTATGCCAGATATTCTCCTTCCAGGATCCGGGACAGGAACATATACTTATCTGTATTAAAAGTAATATAATTTTTTGACATATTCGCCCGAATGGGTTCATCGCTGCTTGAAAGAATTTTCTGCAGTTCACTGAGTGACTTGCCGGGAATGACGACCTTCATCGGGACTGTTCCTTTTTCCAGGAATGATTTCCACCAGGCAACCCGATATCCGTCGATAGCAACCATGTTCAGTTCATTCCCTGTTGATTCAATCAGACATCCGGTCAAAATCACCCTGTGCTGGTCAAGGCCGACAGCAAAAGCTGTTTTCTTGATCATGTCCTTCAATATATTTTGTGGAAGCACAAACTGGATCCCCTGATCTACCTGAGGAAGAAGGGGATAGCCTTCCGCTGTGATTCCCCGTATGCTGAAAAAGCTTCCTTCTGCATCGATCTGTACTTCAAAATTTTTTGCGGCCGTAAGAGCAATGTCCGCATCCGGCAAAGTTCTTACGATATCCGAAAACAGGCGCGATGGCAGAACCAGGGATCCTCTTTCGATGATATCCGCCTCTACCGTACTCTTGATCCCGATTTCCAGGTTGAAGCCGGTGAGTTTCAGGGTCTCTTCCGCTTCCACGAGGATCCCTTCAAGGAAAGAAGACGTGGTTTTAGACGCTACGGCAGTTTGTACGATGTTGATCCCTTCCATGAGTGCTGTTTTTGAACAATGAATTTTCATATCGAATCCTCCGTTTCTTCTTTTTATTATATATTACTTTAAAACCGTAGTAGTAGTAGGGGTTGTGGATAATGGGAATTTATGTCGAAAATCCTCATTTTTCGCGGCTTGCACGGTGGGGAAAAGGCTGTGGACATCGCCGGCGGTGGAGAGGGCGCTTTGTGGATCCTTTTCTGTTTCAAATTCCATCAACAGGCAAAACATCCACAATTCCACAAATTTGTGGATGAGGGTCCTCATCGGCCCAAATGGTTTTTCCGTATATCCTCGATTTCTTTGCGGATCCTGGAATCCTCGTCATACAAGCGGGAAACCTTTTGAACCGCATGCATAATGGTGGTATGATCCTTTCCGCCAAAAGATTTTCCAATATTCGGATACGAAATGTCACAAAGGTCCCGGCAAAGGAACATGGCGATTTGTCTGGGATGGGAGTATTCACGGCTTTTTTTCTGTGAGAACAGGTCCTGCATGTTGATGTCGAAATAGCGGGAAACAGCTTCACAGATGGCAGAACAGTCAAGTTTGGATGGCCTGTTGCGGCCAAACTCGTTGGAAAGAGCAAGTTCTGCGATTTCAACGTCAATGGGTTTTTTTACGTTCTTTGCATACAAAACGACCTTGTTAAGGGCGCTTTCCAATTCACGGTTATTGGATGAGATCCTTAGAGCAATGACATTCAGCACTTCTTCAGGGATCCCGATCTGATTCTTTTTGACGATGGTATCGATGATGGCCCTGCGGGTCTCGTACTCGGGGGGTTGCACATCTACGATGAGACCGCTGGCAAAACGGCTTTTTAAACGGTCTTCCAGAGGAGACAGGGCCTTGGCATGTTTGTCGCTGGACAGGATGATCTGTTTGTTGTTTTCATACATGGCGTTGAATGTATGGAAGATCTCCTCCTGTGTCTGCTCTTTGCCGATGATGAACTGGATATCGT
>DOHE01000092.1 GCA_003535395.1 Clostridiales bacterium
ACCGGCAGCCCTAACCCGCTGAACACACTTTCCTGATAATGTTTAAGCATCCTTCCCCGAGAGTCCTGCCATTCTGACAGCATGAGCACCCTCAGCCCCGGGATCCGGGTGGCCCTGGCCGTTATCGCCGGCATGGGACACCCCCCTTCCCTTTCTCCGCCAGTTCGGTCAGGGTCTCGATGATATAGTCCAGCATGCCCCGGGTCATGCCGGGGTACACTCCGACCCAAAAAGAGGAATTCATGATGACGTCTGTGTTCACCAAATTTCCGACCACCCGGTACCCTCTGCCGGTTTTTCGCATTTCATCGAAACAGGGATGGCGAAGCAGGTTTCCGGCAAACAGCGGCCGGGTCTGGATCCTCCGGCTTTCCAGCCATCTCACCGCCTGGTCCCGGGTCAAGCCGGAATCCTCCCTCACCGTGAGTATGAATCCGAACCAGCTGGGCTCGGTTCCTTCCGCGGGCTCCGGCAGCACAAACAGAGAACTCAGGGGGGCAAGCCCTTCCCGCAGGATCCGCCAGTTGTGTCGCCGGACGGCTACAAATGCAGGCAGTTTTTTGAGCTGCGCACAGCCGATCGCCGCCTGCAGGTCCGTGGCCTTAAGATTGTATCCGAAGTGGGAATATACGTATTTATGGTCATATCCCAACGGCAGCTCCCCGTACTGCCGGGTAAATCTTTGCCGGCAGGTGTCATCCTGTCCGGACGGGCAAATGCAGTCTCTTCCCCAGTCCCGCATGGAAACCACGATGCGGTGCAGCAGCGGATCATGGGTACATACGCATCCTCCTTCCCCCATGGTCATGTGATGGGGCGGATAGAAGCTGAATGTGCCCAGATGCCCGATCGTTCCCGCGCTGCGCCACTGGCCGTCCAGCATGATCCGGGATCCAAGGGCGTCGCAAGCGTCCTCCACCAGCCAAAGACCCTGTGCATCGCAAAAATCCCGCACCCGTTGAATATCAAACGGATTTCCCAGGGTATGCGCCAGCATCACCGCTTTTGTGTGCGGGCTTAAGGCTTCTTCCAGCCATCTGCAGTCCAGGTTGTACTCCGGCAGACTGACATCCACAAAGACAGGCACCGCCCCGTACTGGATCATGGGGGCCACTGTGGTAGGAAATCCCGCTGCCACAGTGATCACCTCGTCGCCCGGCAAAATGCGCCGGTCTTCAAGCAGCGGTGAAGTCAGGGCCATGAAAGCCAGCAGATTGGCGGATGAGCCGGAATTGACCAGGGCTGCGTGGCGTGCGCCCAGCCAGCCGGCAAATTCATTTTCAAACCGGTGGGCATATTCCCCGGTGGTAAGCCAGAAATCCAGCGCGGCATCCACCAGGTTTATAAGCTCCTCCTGGTCAAAGACCCTGCCCGCATAGGGGATCCGATCTCCCGGTTTAAAGGGTTCCCGGTTTTGGTGCCGGGAACAATAATATGCAGCGACTTCCTGGAGGATGGATCGTTTGGCCTGATCGTTCATTTTATTATCCATGGGCTGTTCCTCCTGTTTTTCATTTTCCGGACCGTTCCCAGATACTCCCCGATCTGCAGGCAGCTGATGATCTGCATATCCTCACCCCGGGCGCAGGCCAGTGACCACTCCGCCACCCGCCTGAGTGCTTCCTTAAGGTCCCAGGCCGGCTGCCATCCCAGCCGTTCTCTTGCTTTGGCGCTGTCCAGCCGAAGGACGGCGGTTTCTTTCAAAGGCGGGCTCCCGTCATCTGCCATCTCGATGCGATCGGCATCCATCTCCAGAAACGGAAGCAGCATCCCCGCCATTTCGCCCACTGAGACGCTTTCATGTTCTGCCGGGCCAAAATTGAAGGCCTCTGCGAAGGGCTTCCCCTGGGTGACCAGTGCCTCTCCCAGCATCAAGTACCCGGATAATGCATCCAGCACATGCTGCCATGGCCTCACCGATCCCGGGTTCCGGATCCGGACTTTTCCCCCGTTAAGGCATGCCCGTACGCAATCCGGCACGATACGGCCCTGCGCCCAGTCCCCTCCTCCGATCACATTTCCCGCCCGGGCAGTGGCCACGGCAAGGTCGGAATCTCTGAAAAAGGAATGTCTGAAACAGGCAGTGATGATCTCTGCGCATGCCTTGCTGGCGGCATACGGCTCAGTTCCCCCCAGCTCATCCTCTTCCCGGTACCCCCATACCCACTTCCGGTCCGAATAGCACTTGTCTGATGTCACGATGACTGCCGCCTTTACACTGTCTATGCTGCGCAGCGCTTCCAGCAGGTTGACGGTACCCGTCACATTGGTGTGAAAGGTCTCCACCGGGTCCAGGCATGCCCTGCCCACCAGGGATTGGGCGGCCAGGTGAAACACCACCTGCGGCTGACGCCGTTTCAGGCAGTCCCGCAAGCTCGAAATCCTGCGGATATCTCCGACGCAGTGATGTACCCGGCTTTCCAGTCTTGCCAGTTCAAACAGGCTGGGTTCCGTGGGGGGCTCCAGGGAATACCCGGATACCTCCGCGCCCAGGCAGGAGAGCAGCAGACTCAGCCAGGCTCCTTTAAATCCCGTGTGTCCTGTGATGAAAACCTTTTTCCCCTGCCAGAAATCCTGCATGCCCATTCGTCGTTTTCCTCCTCCAAAGCGGCCCTGTGCCGCCGGATCAGTCCCATATTTTCCAGGGGGCTTTCCCCGACTGCCACAAGGCCTCCAGTCCGTTTTTATCCCGCAGTGTGTCCATGGGCTGCCAGAACCCGGCATGCCTGTAGGCCGACAGCCTCCCCGTGCGGGCCAGTTTTTCCAGAGGTTCTTTTTCGAACACCGTGGCATCACCGTTGAGACAGGAGAAAATTTCCGGTTCCAGCACAAAGAATCCGGCATTGATCCAGGCGCCCTCTCCCTCGGGCTTTTCTGAGAATCCTTCCACTTTGCCGTTATCTCCGAATCGAAGCACACCAAAACGGACCGCCGGCTGCACAGAGGTCACAGTCGCTACAGAGCCCTGTCTGTAGTGGTATTCCAGCAACTGCGCCAGATTTACGTCAGATACACCGTCCGCATAGGTCATCATAAACGTTTCCTCCCCCAGATAGGGACGGACCCGCTCCAGCCGGCCTCCGGTCATGGTGCCAAGCCCGGTGTCCACCAGGGTGACCCGCCAGGGCTCGGCCTTGTGGGTATGGACGATCCGCCGCTCCTCTCCATTAAAATCAAACGTGACATCGGAAGCGTGCAGAAAGTAATTTTGAAAATATTCCTTGATGCAGTATCCCTTGTACCCCAGGCAGATAATGAAATCCTGAAACCCATACCGGGAATAGATCTTCATGATATGCCACAGGATGGGCCTTTCCCCGATCTCCACCATAGCCTTGGGCCGAAGATGGGACTCTTCGTTGATGCGCGTGCCAAACCCGCCTGCCAGGATCACAACTTTCATCCGTCTCAGCTCCCCTTCTCAATAGGCTCCTTTTTGTCGGAACGGGACCAGCAGGGTGCGAAACAGGATGGACACATCGGTCCAAAAATTGATGTTCCGTATGTAATGGATATCCATCCACACCCGGTGCTTATAACTGGTGTCGCTCCGTCCGCTGATCTGCCAGGGTCCTGTGACTCCGGGTCGGACGCTTAGAAACAGCTGCTGGTGCGGCCTGTATTTCCGGATTTCCGCCTCTGTTACCGGACGGGGACCCACCAGACTCATATCGCCCCGGATCACGTTGACCAGCTGGGGGATCTCATCCAGGCTGGTCTTTCGCAAAAAGTGCCCAAAACGCGTGATCCGCGGATCCTGCTTGAGTTTGAAATCCTGGCAAAGTTTCTGTTTTTGTTCATCGGTCAGCCTTCTTTCCTGCTCTTTCGGATCCGCCACCATGGTACGGAACTTATATAATACAAACGCTTCCCCTCCGCGCCCCACCCGGGGATGCCGGTAGATCACCGGACGCCCGGATGTGATCCAAATCAGGATCCCGATGAGCATCATCCATGGAAACAGCAGTACAAAGGCTGCCAGAGTCAGCGCCAGATCCAGTCCCCGCTTAACTTTCCGGTAACCCCTGCATTTTCCGGTTTTCATCCTGTCCCTTCCTCCCTGACATGTTGTGTTTCCTGACATGTTCAGTCCCCCGACATGTTCAATTCCCTGACATGTTCAGTCTCCTGACATGTTCAATTCAGTGTATTAGGGACAAGGCCCGATTATGATTGCCCAATCGAACATGACTGCAGCAAAATAAGATCGCCCAATCGGACAAATCTGCGCTCAGGCATAAAAAAACGCCCATTTAAAGGCGTTGGCAGCGTGAATCCGGCTGCTTGGTACTCCCGGCAATATAGGTCGTCGTGCGGCAGGATGTGCGGCTTGCGCAACAGGCCGGTTACCTTCTTTTCAGGATCCCGATACAGGACAGCACGATGGTCCCCATGGCTGCCGCCTGTACCTGGTTGACAGGAATTTGCATCAGCACATAGGCGCAAATGGAAGGATAGATGATGATCATGGAATTCTGAACGGGAGCCACCACGATCATGTCCCCGTTTTTATAGGCCAGCTGCATAGAGATGGCCATCAACACACCGCATGTATAATACGGGATCAGATAGGGAGATCGGATCAGTGCCGGGATGGAAAGCCCGTTTTCCTGGACGAGGATGTTCATCAGCACAATGGCAAGTCCTGTCATGGACCCCGCAAATCCTCCAAGCACAGCCGCTTTCCATTTCCGGTTCCGATTCCCGGCGATCAACAGGTTGATGATGAGCACCAGGAGGGGACCCACAAAGAGCAAAAACAGCGACCGCGCTTCTATCACGCAGGAATTCATGGGCTTGCGGACAAGGGAGAGCACCAGGATCCCCGCCACGATGAGGATGGAAAATATCAAATCCGTGAAGTAAAGTTTTTCATTGAGCAGGAGATAGGACAGCGCTACCATCATCACCACTCCCCAACCGGCAAAAGCGGAAATTGCCTGAGGAGTCATGAACTGGGAGGCAAAAGCCGTGGGCAGCGCTGCAAGGATATAGGACAAAAGGATCCCTGTGATCCACAGAAAGAAACGCCCTGTGGACCCGTTTTGTCTTTTTCGTATCATATCCATCCAGGAAATACCCTTTTTTTGCAGCACATTTCCAGCGGCAAGCAGGGTGGTCCCAAGAAAACCCAGCAGTACATGCACAGGCGCAAACTCCCCCCATTTCTGTGTGTTTGACAATAATACATTATCGTATTCTGCTTCAAATTGCAAACCAAAAATTGACGTCATGTTTCATCCGAATCCGCAAATAATATATTCGTACGCGATTCATCCGGATGATCTCCGGAATGAAAGGAGGAGTTGACTTGAGTAGACGTGGAAGGTTGATAACGGAATCTCTTCGCACAGAGATTGCCAAGGAACTCGGGGTCTACGATCAGGTGGCCAGGGAAGGATGGGGCTCTGTTTCGTCCAGGGATTGCGGAAACATCGTCAAAAAGGCGATCGAAATCGCCGGCCGGAACGTACCCTCCAGCGGCGGCAAATAATAATTCCAAAGACGCGTAAGAAAAGCCGGCTTTCAAGCCGGCTTTTTCAACTGCGCTTTCCGGTATGCCTTCCATTGCAGCGGAATGTGTCCGGCAGCAAACAGCAGCGTGGAAATCAGCATGAGCACCGAATCCAAAAT
>DOHE01000172.1 GCA_003535395.1 Clostridiales bacterium
GGGGAGAGCAAGGATCCGGAAGAAGAAGGCATCATCGTAGCGACACGTCCACTGACGAATGAACGATGGGTCGATATAAAACCGGGGTCGCTCATGGTGTTCTGTGATGGCCGGCTGGTTTACCCGGATAATCGTATCATTACTGAGCAGGACAAACTTCGTCTGCTGCATTATCTGCGGGAAAGCCCGAATCGGTTGAGTGTTTTTGAATTGGTTAATGTCGCTGGGGTGAAACTATGGCAGGCGAGGGAGCTTCTGGAGCCGTATGTGGAACAGGGCCTAATCCGGCAGGACCGACGGGATCGCTGGGGTCCTTTTGATGAGTCGGCAACATATTATACGGTACCTGAAAAGCGGGATGAGATCGACCGAAGGTTGCGGGAGTATATCCATGAGGCAAGGTATAAGGGCGATGTGGCAAGACTCGCACATGTTGAGGATGGAGAAAAAATCAAAGCCTGCTTTGAATGCATGGAGTATTATCAAAGTTTTATTACCGATTGTCCGGTCTGCTGGAGAAGAACAGATGATTTGGATGCGCGGATCGCTGAAGCTATTTTTATGCTGAACCGAAAAGGGTATAAAACGGTATCCTGCTGCGCCGGGCATGGCAGCGGGATGCATGATGCGCATATTGTTTTTGAAGAGAACCTGGCCGGGATCCAGCCGCCTGCAAACTTTTGGTGGGAGAAGGCGAATATACTAAGTAATATCCCGTACCATAAGATAATAGGGATCAGCCGCAAAAAATGCGAAGAGACCGTGGACAGCGCGACGATCATAAAATACCGGGAAGAAAGCCTGCAGGAGCTGCGAAAATGGATTAAAGGCTTGCCTGTTAGATAAGGGGGATAAGTTAAATGGTGAACTATGGAGGATTTTCCTGGAAGCGTGCACTGGGTATCACCCGGGCGAAACAGCGGTTAGCCCGCGCAAACGGGATCCCGCTCACGAAAGCCGGCCGCCAGCACAAGTTGGGCGGAATCATCTGGAAACTGCTGGGGTTGAAATAGACTTTGGTTCGTGAAGTTCAATTTGGTTGTGATTCCCGGAGGCTGTTGCTATGGTATAAGCCCGAAAAAAGTTTATTATCATATTTTTGATTGTATAGGAATGGAACAGGAAAAAAGGAACGCACCGGATCCGGATGTGGTATATCCCATCGAAAGGATCGCTTACCCGGTCGCTGGGAGGCCGGATCGTGAACATTCCTGCCTCTGATTTGGTTGCCTTGTTCAAAACGTGAAAGGGCTGTCTCGATTGATCAGAGCTCGCCCTGGAGTCTGCAAGTCATTGGGGGGCATTTGGATGGACACGGCTGAAAAGTACATCAAATTGCAGCCGGCAGAGCGGCAAGAGGCGTTGGAAAGATTGAGGCAGGTCATCAGAACAAATTTGCCGGAAGGGTTCCAGGAGACCATCCAGTATGGAATGATCGCATATGTTGTGCCTCACGCGCTGTATCCTCAAGGGTATCATGTGGATCCGAAGCAGCCCTTGCCGTACATTGCACTGGCGAATCAGAAAGGCTATATCGCGTTTTATCATCTTGGCATTTATGCGGACAAGCCGCTGCTGGACTGGTTTGTAAAGGCCTATGAGGAGCTGGGGATCGGCAGGCTGGACATGGGAAAAAGCTGTATCCGGTTCAAGAAGACGGACAAAATTCCGTTTGAATTGATTGGCGAGATGTGCGCGAAGCTGTCGGTAGAAAAATATATTCAGATTTATGAGACAAACATGCCGAAAAAGAGTAGGAGGACTGCACACCATGAAACAGTGGTATGAGAAGCTGTTTGAAAATTACGGCGAAAAGTACGACAAGGAAATTTTCACCCAGGGAACGCTTGGAGAATGCGACTTTATCGAGAAAGAGCTGAATTTCAATAAATCCTTGAAAATCATTGATGTCGGGTGCGGCACAGGCAGGCACTCCATCGAGCTTGCGAAGAGGGGATACCGGATCATGGGTGTGGATCTGTCTGAGTCCCAGTTGAAAAAAGCCAGAGAGAAGGCGAAAGCCAGCAACCTGGAGATCGATTTTGTGCAGCACGATACCAGAGCCCTGCCCTTTGAAAATCAGTTCGACGCAGCGATCATGCTTTGCGAAGGCGGATTCCCGCTGATGGAAACGGATGAGATGAATTTTGAAATACTGAGGAATGTGACAAAATCATTAAAAAGTCCTGGGAAGCTGATCTTTACGACCCTCAACGGGCTGTTCCCGATATTTCATTCCATCAATGATTTTCATGGAGAGGGCAGCCAGGAAGGAGCGCATTATCATAGTGAGACATTTGATTTCATGACTTTCCGGGACTATAATGTCACCACTTTTACGGATGATGACGGGAATGAACAGAAGCTGGCGTGCAATGAAAGATACTATATTCCAAGCGAGATCACATGGCTGCTCAAGTCTTTGGGTTTTCAAAAGATTGAGATTTTCGGGGCGAAACTCGGGGCTTATTCGAGAGAAGACAAACTCACGACCGAGGATTATGAAATGCTTGTGATCGCCGAGAAGTAATCAAACGCAATGGGGAAATATTATCAAGGAGCTATAATCACATGATCATTTACCGTAACAGTGCGCTGGGTTTTCGGACAGCGGTTGAAGACAACTGCATCGTTGAAGAGATCGAGGCCCGGTTCATGTGCCAACTAGGCCGGCGCGTTCCGCAAGGCGAGAAAAAGGCATGGACCAACTCTCTCCGCTTCATGGAAACCTCCCTGCGCCGCTCCCGGGTCCCGGATGACTGCGGTGTGCTTATCGAATACAATATCCCTTCGACAAGCAAGCGGGTCGACTTCATTATTTCTGGCCACGACGAAATCGGCAGCCAAAATTTCGTCATCATCGAACTTAAGCAGTGGGACAGGGCGGAGGCCACAGACAAGGAAGCGCTGGTCACAGCCTTCATCGGGGGGAGGAATCGGGAAACGATCCATCCGGCTTATCAGGCTTACTCGTATAAGAAATACCTGACGGACATAAATGAGGCCATCTATACCAACGACCTGAAACCCCAGTCCGGCGCCTTTCTCCATAATTACCGGCGGATGGAACCGGAGCCGCTGCTGGGGGATCAGTACAGGGATATTATCCAGGATACGCCTGTGTTTTTCTCAGGCGATGTCCGGCAGCTGGAAGATTTCATCCGGCGTTATGTGGGCAGGGGCCGGGGGATGGACATCCTGTATATGGTGGAGCATGGCAGGATCAAGCCTTCGCGGAAGTTTGTGGAGTATGTGGCGGACATGTTCGACGGGCGGGCAGTGTATACCCTGCTGGATGAGCAGAAGGTGGCGTATTCCAACATCCTCCGCATCGCGGAGACAGCCCGGGGCAAGGTTTCGATCCTCATCAACGGCGCTCCGGGCACCGGCAAGTCGGTGGTGGCGATGAATGCCTTCGTTGCGCTGCTGAAGCGGGGAAAGAACCTGAAATTCGTTGCACCCAATGCTGCATTCAAAAATGCGATGGTGGACATGCTGGCCAAGGGCGGGGGCAGCTCCAAAAATAAAAAGACGCGGCTCAATACCCTGTTTTCCGGTTCCTCCGCCTTTGCCGACGCCCTGCCGGACGAATTCGATGTGCTGATCGTGGATGAAGCCCACCGGCTAAAGCGCAAGGGGGCCTACATGTATCGCGGGGAAAGCCAGGTGGAGGATGTGATCCGGGCTGCCCGGGTGAGCGTGTTTTTCATCGATGACAACCAGCGCATCCGGCCTAACGACGAGGGCACGACGGAAAAGATCCGGGAGGCGGCTGTCAAATTCCACGCACAGGTCATGGAAGTCCGGTTGGAAGCCCAGTTCCGCTGTGCCGGTGCGGAAGGCTTCCTCAACTGGGTGGACCATACCCTCCAGATCGCAGACACGGCCAACTTCGACGGGTGGGACGGCGATTCTTTTGAATTCGAAATCATGGACACCCCGCAGCAGGTGTATGAGCGGATCCGTGAGAAGAACGGGGCAGGATTCAAGGCCCGCATGCTGGCGGGATATGCTTGGCCATGGACCCCGGATAATGCAGGCAATCCCAATGCAGAGATCCCGGACATCTCCATTCCCGAGCACGGCTTCCAGATGCCGTGGAACAGCCGCACCAATTCCTACTCCTGGGCCATCGACAATGCCAGGCAGGACCAGGTGGGCTGTATCCATACATCCCAGGGACTGGAGTTTGATTATGCAGGGGTTATGATCGGGAATGACCTGCGCTTTGATAATACAACCCTGCAGGTCATCGCCAGCTACGACGACTATTATGACACGCAGGGCAAGAAAGGCCTCAAAAACCAGCCGGAGGAACTGACGCGCCTCATCCGAAACATCTATCGGGTCCTTCTTTCCCGGGGCATGAAAGGCTGCTATGTCTTCTGCCGGGATACCGCCCTGCGGGACTATATGAGGTCGCGCCTGAAGCGGTAGTAAGCTGGGCCGGGAACTAAACTTGGAACTATCTTGGAACTAACTGCGGTAAGTAAAATTCTGAAAGGGAGAAGATTATGGATTATTCGGAATTAGACATTTTCAGGGCCATCGAGGCACCGGTGCAGACAAGACTGGAAGATATACTGAAG
>DOHE01000058.1:0-2976 GCA_003535395.1 Clostridiales bacterium
TTGCCAGAAAAACGTTGCCAGAAAAACATTGCCAGAAAAGCCCTGATCCCCTATGATAATACCGGGAGTGAACCACATGCCCTGCAAACCTGACGGCCCCACCGATCTGATCCTGAACTGGTATCAAAAAAACAAAAGAGACCTGCCCTGGAGAAACACCCAGGATGCCTACGCCATCTGGGTATCTGAGATTATGCTCCAACAAACCCGTGTGGATACGGTGATCCCTTATTATAAACAGTTTATGTCCCGCTTTCCCGACGCCGCCGCCCTGGCAGCGGCATCCGAAGATGAAGTGCTCCCGGCCTGGAAGGGCCTTGGCTATTATTCCCGGGCCCGGAACCTGCACCGGGCTGCCCGGATCCTTATTGACAAATATGGGGGGAAGTTTCCCCGAATCCTGAAAGAAGCCCTTTTGCTTCCCGGCATCGGCGAATACTCCGCCGGAGCTGTGCTTAGCATCGCGTACGATCTGCCGGTCCCGGCGGTGGACGGCAATGTGCTGCGGGTCATCTCCCGGCTTAACGGACTGCGGCAGGATATCGCAAGGAACACGACAAGAAAAACTGTCGCACAGATCGTTGCCGGGATCATGCCTGCCGACCGGGCAGGGGATTTTACTCAGGCTCTCATGGAATTGGGAGCCTTGATCTGTATCCCCTTGAGTCCGCGATGCGATGCATGCCCTGTGTCTTCCCTGTGCTGTGCCTTCCGGGACGGCTCTCAGGGGGAGATCCCGGTGAAAACCGGACAAAAGGCTGCTTTAGAAATTTCCGTACATGCCGCACTGATTCGGAAGGGCGGCCGTATTTTGATGGAACACCGGCAGGATCAATCCCTGCTTTCCCGGATGTGGGGTCTGCCTGTGCTTTTGGATCCACCGGAAGACATGTCGGAGATCCCGGCTGTTTTTATGCAAAAATACGGCCTGGCTCTTCTTCCCGGTCCCTGTCTGGGCCAGTGCAGACACGTGTTTTCACACCAAATCTGGAATATTCGTGTCTATTCGCATATCCTGCATACAAAAGGTGCAGACGTCATCCGGGGAACAGGAAACACCCTCCGCTGGGTCACCCGGGAAGAGACAGAGGGTCTGGCCATCCCGGCAGCTTTTCAGAAAATGCTTGCACTGACGGCCGGACAGGATGGCTAGACAGGCCAGCCGGACATTCGGACATTGTGAGCTTGTTTTGCTTTAATTATGATGATAGAATAGTTTTCATCAGCCGGTACCCGGCAAACTGGGGAGGAATGCAAAATGGATGGGAAAGTCAGCACGAATTCTCTGGTCCGCTTCAATTTCATCATGGGATTCCTTCATTTCCTGCAAGGCGCTGCAATGCTTGTTTTTGCACTCACTATCGACAAAATCACCGCATTTAAGCTTCCTGTGTGGTC
Organism: Clostridiales bacterium; assembly: GCA_003535395.1. Classification (GTDB taxonomy): domain Bacteria; phylum Bacillota; class Clostridia; order UBA8921; family UBA8921; genus UBA8921. The sequence continues at coordinate 1,399 of DOHE01000058.1, forward strand.
TTATTATCTAAAATTTGACCCCGTACAGATGCGTCTGGTCACCAGCCCGGAGAAAATCGGAGATGTTCCGTTCGGGGCGCTGGTTTCCGTGTTTCTGTTCCTGTCTGCCATTGCGCACTTTATTATCGTAGCGAAAAAGAAGTCTTATGCCGCCAACCTGGAAAAAGGCATCAACCCCTACCGCTGGTATGAATATGCCTTGAGCTCCTCTCTTATGATCTTCCTTATTGCTCTGCTGTTTGGTGTATATGATGTGGGCGCCCTGATCGCCATTTTCCTGCTCAATGCTTCCATGAACCTGTTTGGTCTGCTCATGGAACGCATGAATGAAAAGAAGGACAAGGTCAACTGGGAATCATTCATTTTCGGCTGCATCGCCGGGATCGGGCCCTGGATCGTGATCCTGCTCCATGCCCTTGGGAATGCAGATCCTTCTGAAGTTCCCTGGTTCGTATACGCCATCCTGGGCTCCTACTTCGTGTTCTTCAACCTGTTCCCCATCAACATGATCCTTCAGTACAAAAAACTTGGCAAATGGTCCAATTACCTTTACGGGGAAAAGGCATACATCGTGCTTAGCCTGGTAGCCAAGAGCGTGCTGGCCTGGCTGGTGTTTTTCGGGGTCATGCAGCCGACCTGAGGTTTTATAAGGAGAAATACGATGGACCACAGGGATTCACGTATAAATAAGATCGTAAAGGCCGGGTTTCTGCCCGGTCTTGTTCTCTTTTTAACCGCACTGCTTTACATTTGGAACCTATGGAACGAGGGATATGCCAACCTGTATTATGCCGCCGGGGTGCGGAGCATGGGAACGAACCTTCATGCCTTCTTTTTCAACAGCCTCGACAGCGCCGGGTTTGTCAGCATCGATAAACCTCCCCTGGGATTCTGGGTCCAGGTGCTGTTTACCAAGGTGCTGGGCTTCACCGGGTTTGCCCTGCTGTTGCCCCAGGCGCTGGCTGGGGTGATCTGTGTCGGGCTGGTATATCGCATGGTTTCCCGGCGGTCAAACCCCAAGGCCGGTTTATTTGCCGCACTGGTGCTGGCATTGACTCCCATTTTCACAGCGGTCAGCCGAAACAACACCATTGACAGCACCCTGATCCTGGTGCTGCTGCTGGCTTCGGAGCAGGCGATCCGGGCTGTAGAAAGGTCCCGGTTCAAGCACCTTGTATTTGCGGGCATCTGGATCGGTTTGGGCTTCAACATTAAAATGCTGGCTGCCTACACATTTGTGCCTGCCGTATTTCTGCTTTATTTGTTTGCTCCCGGGCTAAAATTCCTGAAGAAAGCCGGGCACATGGTGCTGGCCTTTCTGATCATGGCCCTCATTTCCCTGTCCTGGGTCACTGCAGTGGATTTGACCCCGGAATCCAACCGCCCCTACGTAGGAAGCAGCAGCAGCAACAGTGCGCTGGATCTGGCGCTGGGCTACAACGGCCTGAACCGGCTGATCCGCGGCCTTGGCCGGAACAGTCGGCCGACGGGGACTGCGGGAGCCGTCAGGCCGCCGCTGCCAAACCCTGCGGGAGCCGCCGGACAACCGCTTCCAAACCCTGCGGGAGCCGCCGGACA
>DOHE01000058.1:3045-5037 GCA_003535395.1 Clostridiales bacterium
GGGGAAGCCGGTCCTCCCTCCATATTCCGCCTGCTTAGAAAAAACAATGCCGGCCAGATATCCTGGTTCCTGCTTCCCGCGCTTTTGACCGGCCTTTTTATCTCTATCCGTTACATACTGCGTAGGCGCATAAAAGATCCCGACGCCGAAAAAATCGGAGCCGCTCCATTCCTTGGCCTGTACGCCTTTTTTTGCACCTTGACTTTGGCGGCCTATTTCAGTTTTTCCAGTGGGCTTGCCCACCGCTATTATTTTTCTCTGCTGGCTCCCCCGGTCGCCATACTTTCCGGGCTTTGGCTGCATGAAGTTCTTTCAGAGGCACGGTCGGGAAAATTCAACGGTCTGTTTATCGCCTCCCTGGCCATCACTGCCGGCTCCCAGCTCTATATCCAGTCCCTTTACGCTGAGTGGCGCGGATGGCTGATTCCTGTCAGCGCGGGCATTTTCCTTGTGGCAGTATTGTCTGTCATAAAGCCTGCTGCTGTTCGGTTCACTGGCCTGGCCGCTGCATCCACTCTGCTGTTTTTGCCCCTGATCTGGTCTTTCACCCCTATCCAATACGGAAACAACAATCAGTTGCCGGTGGCAGGCCCGGAACTGGCTTCCCGCAATGAACGCCTGGCCGCCACAGAGAACCTCAGCGATCTGGTGGATTATCTTGTGAAAAACCGGGGAAGTGCCAAATATCTGGCGGCAGCCCCAAGCGCCATGAATCTGGGTGCTCCCTTGATCCTGGCTTCCGCAGGAGAGGCGGTGATGGTGCTTGGCGGCTTCAACGGAAATGACCGCATACTGACGGTGGATGAATTTGCCTCTGCCGTGTCGGCAGGCCTTGTGAAATTTGCCGTGGTACGGATCAATGCTGCTCCGGCTGCTCCGGCAGGCGCCNNGGTAACCCGGCAGGCGCTGCCGGCAACCCGGCTGCACAAGAGAACCTGACTGCCTGGATCCTCAAAAACGGCCGGCTGGTCCCCCCTCTACAATGGAATCCAGGGCAGATCCTGAAGGGTGTGGCACTGTACCGTCTGGGTCCTTAAAACTGCCACAGGCTGTCACGCAAAGTGCTTGCATCCGTATTCCGAAAGGATTATGATGTGAAGGTACTTCCTGTTGCAGAATCAAATTCAGGGGGGCTTGGATCATGTCTCATCGACTGGGTATCATCGGATACGGCGGAATGGCCACCTGGCATCATAAAAACAGTGGCCGGGTGGAAGGTCTTACATGCACGGCGGCTTACGACATCAGCCCGGAGCGCCTGAAAGTTGCCCGGGAAAGTGGACTTGATACATATTCGACTCTGGACAGCTTCCTGGAAAATGGTGATTTCGATATCGTACTGGTGGCAACGCCCAATAATTTTCATAAAGAACTGGCCGTGGCCGCCATGAATTCTGGCCGTCATGTGGTATGCGAGAAGCCCGTAGCCATGTCCTCGGCAGAATTACAGGAAATGATGGATGCTGCAGAAAAAAACCGGGTGATTTTCACCGTCCATCAGAACCGCCGGTGGGACAAAGATTTTCTGATCGTTAAAAAAGCCATTGAAGACGGACTTATCGGAAAGCCTTATACCATTGAATCCCGGGTGCATGGGGCCCGGGGTGTGATCCACGGGTGGCGCGCTTACAAGGTGGCCGGAGGGGGCATGATCCTGGACTGGGGCGTGCACCTGTTGGATCAGATCATGTTCATGATCAGGGAACGGGTGGTGAATGTGTTTGCCCGGCTGCACAGCATCAAAACGCCGGAAGTGGACGATTATTTCAAAGTGATCCTTACTTTTGAAAGCGGAATCAACGCCCAGGTGGAGGTTGGCACCTTTTGCCTTAAATCCCTGCCCCGTTGGTATGTGAACGGGGACCAGGGTTCTATATACATCAACGGCTGGAATGCGGACGGCGGGATCATCCGTACAAGGGACAGTGTCATGGAATGGCAGGAGGAGATCGTACAAACTGCCGCGGGACCTACCCGTACGATGGCTCCCCG
>DOHE01000040.1 GCA_003535395.1 Clostridiales bacterium
GGTGACACCGATGGCCAGCACCATGGAATTCCGGAGTGCTACCGGGTAATTGATCATCTTCCCGGCAAGGTAAATGTTCATGAGGGTAAAGTGCTTGGGTACCAGCAGAACGGTATTGTCATAAATGTCCACAAAATCCATAAAAGCCTTGGATATCATGATCAGCACCGGATACAGGATGATGAAGCAGAATCCCAGTACAAAAATGGTCCGGGTGATGATCCATGCCCAGGAGCGGGTCCGGGTATGCAGCTTGGGACTGCTGAGGATCCGGTTGAACAGAGAAATGATATCATTCTTCATCAGCTTTTGAAGCAGATTTTTATTGATAATGCTTTTTTTGACTGCGTGTGTCTTTGCTGTGCTCATGTCAACGATGCCTCCTTTCCTAGTTCTGATAAAATATGAGTTTGGAAGCAATAAATCCCACAACCCCCAGGATCACTGCGATAATGAGGAAGTAGATCCAGGCCATTGCACTGGAATACCCGAAGTGGAACTTGCCGAAAGCCTCCGTGTAGATGTAGTTCAGTGTAGTGTTGTTATACGCAGTAAAAGAGTCGATAACGGTATAGATGGCATTCACCAGGATCAACGGTGAGATCATGGGGAATGTGATCTTCCAGAAGGTTTCCCATCCGCTGGCTCCCTCGATGATACAGGCCTCAAAAAGAGATGGAGAAATGGAATGCAGCCCCGCCAGGAATATGAAGATCTGGATGCCTGACAGGGAAATCGTCTGGAAGATCCTGTTGATCGGTGTAACGATCAAGGTGATGTATTTTTGAGGCATCCCCAGTTCAGGCAAAAACTTTTGCAGATTGAATGCCTGCAGCAGGGTTATGGTGCTGGTAGCTTCTGACATGGTAGCTGTTATATCCTGTGTGGCCTGCCCCATCTGGCTCTGCATCCTGAGAAATACACCAGAGGCCATGATGACCGGCAAAAAGAAAACTGTCTTGACGATGGTGTTCCCCCGGAAGTTCTGTTTGAGCAGCAGAGCTGCAAAAAAGCTGAAAATAAGAATAATGGGAACATCTCCAGCCATTTTGTTCAGCGATTTGACAAGCTCCTGGGGAAAGGTTGCATCCTCGGTAAAGGCTTTTATATAATTCGAAAGCCCTTTGGCATTCAAAATAAATCCCTTGCTGGTCACTTCCAGCTCATTAAAGCTGAACTGGATGGATTGAATGACCGGCTTTAAAAAGAAAAGCAGAAATCCGATCAGCCAGGGAAGGATAAACAGTATTCCGTATACGGCATTCCGTCTCTCCAGCGTCATACGGAATTTTCTCCTTTTTACCGGAACCGCGGCTGCCGTTTTTGCGGCAGATGCCTCAGGTTCTTTGGCTTTGCCGTTCTTGAGCAGTTTCATGGTTGATTACCTTCCTTTCAACTTAATGAAGTTTTGGGCCGGTACGGTAATGTCTCCGGAAATATAGGGAGTCTTTCCGTAGTTGAAGATCAACCGGGTGCCGTCCTCATATTCCACTTCTTCCACATCTGTCGCCAGAACCGCATGCCTGACCATAAATTTGTCCTGTACATCCTTCAAGGCTTCGTTGGCCTGCTTGTAATAGCCCATCGCATCTTCAAACCAGTCGTCGATATTGATGGAATAAAGATGGTCGACATACGTTTCCTTTACCATTTTAGACGGAGCGCTCATCCACTGATAATATACAGCGCACCCGGTTTGGATCATCCGCAGTTTGTCCCGGTCCATGGTTTGGGACAGGTTGACCGGATAGGCCGCATATTCAACCAGTCCGTGAAACACCATCTGGTAGAAGGGAATGGAATAGTCGGATATAAAGTAACGGCTGTCGTCGATGGGGGTTTGGATCGCCATGGACGCATAAGGTATGGAAACCATGCTCCCGCCACTGACCATGACAGGCCCCACCTTTTCGGCAAAGGTCCTGACCACCTCTCCCTGGATCTTCAGTCCGCTTTGGCGCTCGGCCTGGTACGCTTTGTTGAAGTCGGAATACAGTTCGACGCCGATATCCGTCAGTGCAACGCCTCCAAAATCATACTTTTCAGTGCCCTTGATGTATTTTTCAACGACCTTGGACAGCTTGGCATTGGAGATGATGGGACGGGAAAAAGTCCGGGCCCAGGTGATCGTATCAAAATTTGCTGCCCTTGCTGTACGGGCATCCGCCCTTTTGGCGGAATAGGTAAACTTGTTGAATCCGGCGCTTTCTTGGGGGGTGGTGAGCAGGATCACCCCCGGATAGATCTCAAAGCCGGATTCTTTTGCGGTCTGTACCAGGTCTTTCAGATCCCCTGCACCTCCCAGCACCCGGGGATATTTCTGCCGGACAGCAAATTCCTGACGAAAACCTCCGTTGAACCATGCTGTAAGCCGGAGAGCAACATTGTCTGCACCGGCCTGGATCAGTCTTTGAGCCATCTCACCGGACTGTTTGTAGGTGGTCAGCGGTTCCAGTCCCCGGTAAAATATTCCGAGAAAGGATTTTTCCTTCCGCACGGTGCCCACTGTATCCAAAATGAATGGTATATTTTTCTCCGGTGTTATTTTTTTCATCCCATACCGGGCCATCACATAATTCCGGTATGTAGCGGCCATGCCGTTATAATTCGCATTCTCCCCGTTGAGGAAATAGTACTGCACCTTCAGATCGCCGTCATAGAGCCTTGTCTGGAAAGCAGGGACCGAAGTTCCTACGTTTCCGTCGCCCAAACGGATATAATCCATGGCGTCCACCAGAAATTCCGGATAGACGCAGTTAAAGGAATGAAGGCGGCTTACCTTGGTGGCCACCAGCCTGCCGAGGCTGTCGCCGTCTTCGATGATTGCGAAAAATCCATACTCCCCCTGTTTTAATCCAAACACGGGCATGCGGACCTGTTCACTGACGATCTTGTTTTCCATTACATGGATAGTCTGATCCAAACCGTAAATATTGGCATAAAACTGGTCATTGAGTTTGGGTGGCACTTTGAAGTCCAGGATGGTGCCGCTGCCGTCGGGAAGAAACATATAGCCCGGTATCTCCGTGCCATACGCAGCTCCAAAGAATTCCAGCATGGTCATCATATACAGGGGATATTTGGGTGAAAATTGCAACTCCGGCACAGGCACCCGGGCTGTCAGCCTTTCCCCGTCCAGTGAGAATTCCAGCGGGATGACAAAGTATACTTTGTCCTGATCTGCCGGAGGTACGCCGGTCAGCCGGTGATCCTTTTTAAGGTCGGCTTCCGTATATCCCACCTGATCCATGATCTGCAGGATCTGGTTGATGACCTCTTTGGGAATATTGCTAGCCTGAAGGGAATACATTTTGTCTTCTTCGATGTACACATACCTGGTGAGCAGAAATTCCTTGTCTTCTTCGCTGATTTTACTGAAAAATTTCTCTTCCATCCGATCTGCCAGAATTTTTTTCGGGATGTCTTCAATGCCCCGGGTTCTGCTGCCCAGGGAATACACAATGCGAATCCCGTTGGGGATCCGGGAAGTTTCGACCTGCTCTTTTTTAATCGCATCATTGAAGGCGTCCATGGTCTTCTTTTGCCCGTTGGGGTCATAATAAGTCACAGTGAAGGGGGACTGCATCCGTGCCTTGGCCGAAGACTGAGCGACTTTGTCCTGCTCTATATTGGGCGGAACAGAAAACCAAAGCTTTCCGCTGCGTTTGTCCCGGACGGCTATCCCCGTGTTCGTATTGGCATAATACAACTGCAGCGTTTCATTCTCCGCCACAAGCTCCATTTTGTCCATAGCGGCCTGTTCATAACTGGTAGGCACATACACGGCTGCCGTATCCTGGGGGGCTGCCTGAACGGCTGTCAGCGGGACCGCTGCCAGGATGATGATCAGGAGTATGGTGGATACCCTTTGCAAAAATATCAATTTCCGGTTTCTCATCATGATTCCTCCTGTCAAAACCTGAGTAAGAGTTCCGTGTAAATCGTCCCGACAAAACCGACCAGCTGCCAAAGCAGGTTGTAGAACAAGATCGCAATGAAAATCATGACGCCACAGGCCACAAGGGTCAGGAACAGTGTCACCAGCGTCTTGAACATGCCATACTGGTGTACGGTCATGATGCCGGAAAATACCAGGAAGTAGGACCAGAAGGTGGCGATGTTTTTCAGGAATGTCACCATGGCCGCTTCGTCAAAAGTAAGTACATTGGTCAGGATCGCAAGAGGGATGCGGATCAGGATCATGGGAAGCATGGCATAGCCAACCGCCATGAAGATATCCGACATTTTTCCCTCTCCGTCCATGAGAGTGGTCACAGACCAGTTGGCCACGCAGAACAGAATGTATGGCCCGATCACATTCCGAAATGTAGAGATGAGATTTACAGGAAGCTTGCGGTACGGGTTGAACAGAAAGGCGGAAACCCTTCTCTCAAAAATCATGGTAAGTGCCACCCCGATAATGATCAGAAAAGCAACTTTCAGCTTCCCCTTTTTTTCGTATTTCAAGTCCCAGAAACCGCTAAACGGGCGAAGTGTTATACCCAGTGCTATTTTCAGGTTTTCCATCACGCACTATCCCCTTCCCAGTTTTCATCTGTTTTCACAGCCGTTTTGCGTCGCTTCAGGAAACGAAGCAGCCACAAGAGTGCCACTGCCGCCAGCAGCGAACTTGCAAATATCCCGAAATTATCACGCAGGTAGTCTTTCCGGTATTCTGTCATGGCCTTGGTATAGCCGTTGTCGCGGGATGTGGCAGATCCTCTGTAGTTTCCCAGTTCGAAGTATTCCATAGCTTCTTTGAACTGTTCCTTCCGCAGCAGCACGCGGCCGATCTGCACATATGCCAGTTCAAAATTGGCATTGATGCGAAGCACCTGGTTCCAGATCTGGGAACTTAAGTCATATTCCCCGTCATAATATGCCTTGTTGGCAGTCTTGATAAGACGGGCATAATCGGTCATTTCAAAAATGCTTAGATTCTCATTGCCGCTGTCCAGCACATACAGCTTTTCATCCTTGGTATCGATGGCCACCGGCGTTTTGAATGTGCCCACCTGGTTGGCGGAATTACCAAATATATACAAAAGGTCTCCCTCGCTGCTGAAGGAAAAGATCCTCCCCCGCCTCTGGTCCAGTACACTGTATATCCCCCAGTCATCCACGGTGACATCCACAAATATGGATTTATTGGTCGTTACCCGGTCTCCGGATACGGTACCGGTATATCCCTTGCGGATCAAAATGTCCCTGCCGCCGGCATTGAGTCTGCGGACGGGCTGGGCTACAGTTTCGGAGGGAGACACCACAAACATGAAACCGTTTTTCTCCATATGGATGTTCCCGTATTCGATCGGGACATACTGGATCATTTGGTCCCGCTGCTTTTGGGAAAATATACTCTTCCAGAAAAGCTCCAGCGGATTGGCTGCGACCCGGTTGCTGCCGATATATCCCATGAAAGTGCCGTTGGCATCCATTTCCATGATGCCGTTATAATCGTTCTTTACCACCAGGTAGATGCTTCCTGTATTCCCCACTGCCACTTTTCGGGGCGTAAATTCATAATCAGAGTAAAAGAATTCCACCTGTGGCTTTTCAATGATCTGCAACAGGTTTGCATCCATGTCGATGACCACGACCCGCTTGTTGTCGGTGTCACATACAAAGATCCGTTTGTCCTGCGTCACAAACAGACCGGTAGGCTTTTTAAAATAGTCATCCTTCCCGTTGTTTTTAAAGGTATTGATGACCTTGGTTACCTTCCAGTTTTTGTCGGTGATGACGATCGATGCTGAACCCTGTGTGGTTGATCCCAGGGTCAGGATATAGAAATTCCCTTCTGCATCGTACACAAAATCCTGCGGTTCCTTCAATTCCACACCCAGTATGTTTTTGTCAATGATCTGTACCGGCATGTAAGGGACCGGTGAAGGTGCATCAAAATCGCGCAAGGTATATGTATATGATTTGTAGGGCGGTTGGGCTGCCACCGTGGTAATACCGGAAGCCAGCACAACCAGGAGCATCACGGATGCTAGCAGCTGTTTCATTCTCATGCCAATCCCTTCCTCCCTTATTCTTTCATCCCGGACGTCGCCATTGTTTCTATGATCTTGCTTTGGGAAACAATGAAGAACGTGATGGGCACTACCATCATCACCACATTGACCGCTGCATGAGCGCCTGCACGTATGATGCCTCCCGCCACAATCTGGGACATGGCATAGGGCATGGTTTTCAACTCTTCACGGTAAATGTAGGTGGTATGCTGGCCGTTCCACAAACCCTGCACAGAAAAGATGGCCAGGGTCAGCCATGCAGACTTGACATTGGGCATGACGATCTGCCAGAAAATCCTGTACTCCCCGGCCCCGTCGATCTTGGCGGCTTCCAGCAGGGAATCGGGTATCTGGGTCATGAACTGACGCATGAGGAACATGCCGAACGACCCGCCGAATGCCGGGACGATGATGGCCAGATAGGTATCGATAAAACCGATCGAGGACATGGTGATGTAGTTCACCACATCCGTGACGATGGTATGGAACATCATAGACAGGATGATCATCTGGAAGATCACCTTGTTTCCAGGCATCCGGGGATGCTTGGCCAGGGGATAGGCCGCCAGGGAGCAGACCAGGATGTGTCCCAGCGTGCCGGCTACAGTGATGAAAACCGTATTGAAAAAATACCGGGAGAAAGGCACCCAGGAGTTTGAAAGCAGGCTGAACAGCATGCTGAAATTGTCCAGGGTGGGATTTCGCACGATAAACCGGGGCGGGAACAGGAAAAGTTCATGTAGGGGCTTGAACGCGTTGCTGACGGTAAGGACCAGGGGCAGCACGCTGAAGATCCCAAAAATCCCAAGGGCGATAAAGAT
>DOHE01000316.1 GCA_003535395.1 Clostridiales bacterium
TGGCAACAGACCCAGGATGCCAACGACCGCCACCACTGTCATGGACGCTCTGTCCACTCTGGCAGCAGAAATCAGCCCCTCCCTGCCGAATACCAGTTTTCCCGCATAGTTTATTCCGGTATCGCTTAAATAATGCCGCAAAAAAATATCCGCCTGATGTTCTTCAGGGATGGAGATCAGAGATGGGCGAAATACTGCCGCCTGCCGGGCCAAAAGGTCCATGCTTTTGCCGGCGGCAAGTGCCTCAACGCGGATCTCAAGCCTTTTCGCAACATCCAAAGTCTGCGTTCCAATAGATCCGGTAGATCCCAGGACCGCGATGCTCTGATTCAAAACTGCCAAAACCGTTCCTCCTTACCGGGAACCTGAAAGCGGTCCCATGACCAGTACTGCATAGAAATAAACCGTAGGGATATTGAACAGGAAGCTGTCACAACGGTCAAGGATGCCGCCGTGACCGGGCAGGAGCCGGCCAAAGTCCTTGATCCCCGCATGTCGCTTAAGCAAAGAAGCCGTCCAGTCCCCCAACTGGCCCATGGTCCCCGTCAGAAATCCCAGACCCAACCAGACGGACCAGGGCATCCCGGATAATGAAACCTCTCCGCCGGCAAATCCCATCCCTGCCAACGCCACCAGCGCCATGCTGCCAAGAACCCCTCCGATACTGCCTTCCCAGGTTTTTTTGGGGCTGATTTCCGGCAGGATCCGATGCTTGCCGAAAATAACTCCTGTAAAATATGCAAAAGTATCCTCGCCGATGGTCCCAGCCAGCAGCATCCATAACAAAAACCGGCCAGCAGGCAGCGCAAGCAGCAGGATAATAAAAAACAGAAGGCCGGGGATATAGGCGATGCAAAGCAGTGTAGCCGCCAGATCGCCCGGCGAGCGCATGCGGATCGCAGCCTGTCCCGGGTCTGACCGGTAATTCATCAGGAGCAGCACCGCAAGCACGATAAAAATACAAAAACCCAAAAGCAGCAGCATCACCGGTTGCAGATCTTTGCTCAAATGCCGGTATATCAGGCCCAGAGGAAACAGGAGGGCTGCGCAGACTGTGCATACCGGGACAAACGGGGTATGTCCCATGTGTTTGAGCGCCCTGCAGAATTCCAGCACCGCCACGATGGCAATCACAGCGACAGCACCGAGAATGACCAAATCTCCCGCCAGCAGAATGCCAAGCAGGACCAGGCCTGCTGCCAGGCCACTTGCGATCCGGATCATCATGTCTCCACACCTCCGAATCTGCGGTCCCGCCGGGCATATTCCCGGAGGGCATCCTCCAGGCTTTCGGGTTTGAAATCCGGCCACAGCAGCGGGGTGAAATAAAGCTCCGCATAAGCCGACTGCCAGATGAGAAAGTTGCTGGTACGATATTCCCCACTGGTACGGATGAGTAGGTCCGGGTCCGGTGCCCCGGCTGTATACAGCCGGTCAGAGATGGTTTCGGCGGTGATCTGCTCCACTCGCATCTTCCCTGAACGCACATCCTCCGCCAGAGAGCGTGCGGCGGCTGTCAGTTCGTCCCGGCCGCCATAATTCCAGGCAATCATGAGAAGCATGCCTGTATTTGCGGCTGTAGATTGCTCACAATCGTCTACCAATATTTTCAAATCCCGGGGAAGGCGGGACTTGTCTCCAATGATTTTAAGACGGATATTGTCCCGGGCGTATTTTTGTCTGACTGTCTGGATATACTCCCGCATAAGGTTCATCAGCACTTCCACTTCCCGGGGGGGACGGTTCCAGTTTTCCGTTGAAAATGCATAAACCGTGAGATACTGGATGCCCCGCTGGCTGCAATATCGGGCGATCCGTTCCAGGGTGCGCACGCCCCGGCGGTGTCCCTGGCTTCGGGGCAGCCCTCTTTTTTGCGCCCACCGCCCGTTGCCATCCATGATAATAGCGATATGCCGGGGCAGCGGCCCTTGCAGCTGTTCCGGTCTCTTTTTTTTAAACCAGGGCAAGCCATCATCTCCTGTGGGTGGATACGGGAGGACAAACCAGCAGGCAAACCTGTCCGTCTCCCGCAACGGATAAGCGAAGCACCCGGCAAGATTCCAGATCTTCCGGAAACCCCTGCCGGGGAGGTTTCGTGATCTTACAGCTGACTTTCAGAATGCCCAGCCCGGCAAGCAGATCCACAGCCTCCCGGTAAGTCATGCCCCGGACGTCGGGCAGGGATCCATCCTGGATCTGCGTCATACTTCAAGGATTTCCTTGTCCTTGGCTTCCACCATCCGGTCTACATCGGCGATATGCTTGTCTGTTACTTCCTGGATGCCTTTTTCCGCATCCTTAAGGTCATCTTCCGTCATGCTGGCTTTTTTCTTCTCCGCCTTGAAATGCTCGATGGCATCCCTGCGAATGGCCCGCATAGCAATTTTCGCTTCCTCGCCCAGCTTTTTTACCTGCTTGCACAGTTCCTTCCGGCGCTCTTCCGTCAGGGGCGGAAAGGACAGGCGGATCACTTTCCCGTCATTTGAAGGATTAATGCCGA
>DOHE01000168.1 GCA_003535395.1 Clostridiales bacterium
TCAGGTTATGCGCCTTCTGACATTTACCTTCCGACCCCTTGCCCCAGGCGGAATATGACAGGTACTTGTCAAAACCCTTGGTATAGGGTCCGTCTCCGAAACCCACGCATACAGTATCATACCCCGCTCCCTTCAGAGTCTCCTGCAGGGTCCGGGCATCCTCCGGCAGAGGTTCCACATCTTTGAGTGTCACCACTCCTGTGCCGAAACAATCCTTGCCTGTTAAGATTGAAGAATACCCCGGCGATGTGGGCACACTGGGGCTGAAACAGCGGAATACGGCACCCTCTGCTGCCATTCGGGTGATATAGGGCATAGTCTGCCGGTGATAGCCGTAAAGCTCCATGTGTCCGGATGCAAGACTGTCCACCGCCAGCATGATAATATTAGGTTTCTTTTTCATATCAGTCACTCCTCTGCAAATGATTCAGGCTGTATTTATTTCATGTTCTGGATCTCCGGATCATCCATCCGGACGCGTCTTCCCTGGGTAGTGGATATATAGCAGGCCAGCACCATCCGCAGTGCTTCCCGGCCTTCCTCCGCCGTGGCCACCGGGCCCCGTTTCCCGTTCAGAAAGTCCGCCAGTGGCCGTGCTTGCGCGATGATGCGCTCCCCGTTGTTTATCGGTGTGAGGTGATCACTGTACGTCCAGTCGCTGTCCCCCTCCATCCACCACTTGAGCCCTTTGTCCGTATGGGGGAGCTTGGTGGAAGGTCCGTCACAATGATTCTGAATAACGACACCATTGTCGGCATAAATTTCCGTGGTCCCTTCGGAAACAGCGCAGGTAAAAGAGCAGACTACTTCAGCGATCTTGCCGTCGGCATAGCGGAATACGGCGATGCCGTTGTCATTGACGACCCGGGGATTGGCCACCGTGGTGAGTTCAGCGATGACGCTTTCCGGCTTGCCCAGCATCCAGTATGTAAAATCGATGGCATGGGAAGAATCGTCCGCAAAGATGTCCCGGTTGAGCTCCGGATCGGTATGCCAGATGTCTGCAAATCCAGGGCTTTTGTGCGTCGCCAGACCATGACGCCGTCGCATCATGAAGATCTTTCCGAACTTCCCGCTGTCCATAAACTCCTTCATCTGCATATTCTGGGGATCCACCCGCATCCACCAGCCCATGGAGAAGGGCACGCCATGGCGGTTGACGGCATCTACGATCCTGTCCGCCTGTTCCATATTAAGCGCCATGGGTTTGTATACGACGATGGCCTTTCCGGCTGCTGCAGCCTGTTCCACCAGATCGGCATGCATGGATGTCTCCGCCGAGATCACCACCGCCTGGATATCCCTGCGGGCCAGCAGCTCACCCAGATCCCCCATTGGCTGCACACCGAACGTGGGNNCTGCGGTGCGTTCCAGGCGTGCCTTGTCATGGTCCCACCCGACTGCCATCCTGACACCCATTTCCGGATCGTTCTTCCATACTTTCCCGTACATTCCCACATGTCCGTGAGCAAATCCAAGAAGTCCAACATTTACTGACATTTGATTCCCTCCCAGCTGAAAATTGATTTTTGCTGAGTATTTTAGAAAAAACACAGGTTAAATAACCATTTTTGTTCAGCTTGCGTTCAAGAAACCTGATAAATCACCTCAGATAATTGTTCAGTTCTATCTCAATAGAGCTTCTTATTCTTTCCAGCGCATAGGAAGGAGATTCACCGTTTTTAAGCGGAGTGAATATTCCATCATTGATCACTTTATAGACATTCCCAAACCCTGGGAGAGTTGTTTGCGTCACACAATAATCAACCATCAGGTTTTTGGGATTTGTCGTATACTTATACCAGAAATCCACTTCCTCATCTGTAATATATGACCTTCTTGCCCCGCTCACAGCAGCATCTCCGGCAAACGATTCAAAATCATCAATATAAGTGGAAGGATCATTGGGATCATTGAACTGACGGAACATATGAACGGCAATCACCTCCTCGGGTTTGAAGTCTGTATAAGCATAAACAAAGTTAAAGGAGATATAGGGAGCAAAAATCGTTTCTTCCTGCACTGCCGGCCCCTTTGGCAATGGCGCTGTTCCCACATCCAATTTGAATTTATTTTTTAAATTATTATTTAACGAAGAATCAGCAAATATCATTGCCTGCTTGCCTGTACCCAGCCAGCTGAAATCAGGGCATGTCACTCTGTTAACAAATACAAGCTCACGGAAGAAATTCATCGCCTGTAATGCTGCCGGGTTATATAATCCAATGCTGAATTTATTTTCTTCCATTGCAATTTTACTTGCCCCGTTGGAATTCAGCAACCCATCGATCAAATGGCCCGCGTCTATTGAATACTGATCAAGGATCCCGTCCCCGTCGAGGTCACGGGTTGTTTTTTGACAGTAATCTGCAAATGTTTCCCAGTTCCACTGTCCCTTTTTATATACGGAGAGGATATCCTCCAGCCCTTCATTGTTTAGGATGGTCTTATTGTATATCGTAAACTGAATATTGAACCTCATCACCGTTTCGGACATCCCGTAGTGCAAGCCGTCGATATAACGGAAAGCAGCCTTCTGTGTCGCCCATTTCGGATGATCATAATCGATATACTGATCCAGGGGCAGTGCCATTCCCATTTTGATATACTTGGGAATGACGAACCAGCTCACTTCAAAGATCCGGTCAGCAAACTTAAGACCAGCCATGAAATTTGCTGAAAGCTCTTCATTATATGCTACCAGACCGCCTCCGCTGGTTGCTTTGTTTTCAATTTTTACATTAAATAATTTTTCTGCTTTTTCCTTCCGTGCCCACCATACCTCATTCTTGAGAACTCCATCTCCCTTTGGTGGAAATGCGCTGCCTCTTTCAGAAAAAATCATGGTGCGTCCACCCAGGTCCATCCCCGCCGGACTGAATTTCAGTCCAAAGAAAGGTCCGTCATCCGAATTCAGACCCCCGCTGGACTCGCCGCCGGTACCGGTTTCTTCCTGAGGAAATCCGCCGCCGGGCTGTTCTTCACCCGGCCCTTCCGTAATCACTTCACCGCTGGCACCGGTAGTGGTCACCGCAGTGCTTTTTGCAGTCGTCTTCGCAACTGTCGCGCTGACTGTGGATGCCTTGCCTGAGGTGATGCCGGCCTTGGCTGTCGTGGATGCGCTGGTCCCGCTCTTGCAGCCTGAAACGGTCATGGCCAGCATGAAGATCAACAGACTGACTGCCATCAATTTCTTCACAACACTTCCTCCTCCCAATAATACAAACAATAATGAGACAAACCTGGCCTTTCAAACCCCCTTGCGGTTCCGCACGGGTGCGAGACCGACTTTGTTTTCTGATTTTTATATACCCCTCCCCTCAGCTTCATCCCCTTTTAAATCAATGTATTTCTCGCTTTGGTATTAGTCCACGACCAGTGTCAACGGGAAGAACAGCGTGCTCACCCGGCTGTTCGTCCAGATTTCGACTGAAATCTCAACCCTGGATGTGTCCAGGTTTCGCGGTGTGATCCAATACACCCTTTCCGTGATCCGGGTCCCGCCATGCTGCTGGTCCAGGAACACCGCAGTCTCCCGCCCGGGCGACACCTCCCAGCCTGCAGGCAGGTTCCATTTGACTGTGACCCAATGCTGGGTGATCCTCTTATTATTGAACTCCAGAACAAATTTTTTCTGTACGCCTTCATGGATCGAGATCCCGTCCACCGTATCCAGGGTCGCTTCATACAGGGTATTGCTTTCCTTGATGGCGTAGGGCTGCCTTTCATAATGAAACTTGGTTTCTTTCCGTTCAAAGATCCCGTAGTATTCCTTCCGGTCCGCCAGCTCCCCTTTCCCCCGGGTAATGATCCCGATCTGCCCGGTTTCAGATACGGTATAGTAGTTCATTGAGCGGATGCTCTCCCGCGGGCTGCGCAAAAACACCGGCACCAGGCGGCAGATTCGGCTGCAGAGTTCTGTGACGGTAGCCGGGTAGGTGACACTGCCATCATGGATAATGCAACCGATAGCGATGCCATCCCCCAGCGGCTGCGTCCATTTTTCAGGGATGGATGCCGTACCGCCGATGATGCCCATGATGGCCCCCACGGTAGCCGTCGTGCAGTCCCCGTCTTCCCCGCAGCCTGCAGCGATGCAGATGCTTTTGCTGAAATCCCCTTCCCCGTAAACCAATCCCAGGATGGCGATGCCCACATTGGCAGGCCCGTCATAGCCCAGAGGACCCACCGGCACATCCGGCTCTGCAGGCCGTCCCTGATAACCGCTGTACATCCCGAAGGAGCAGGGCACTGCATTGAGCAGCTTCACCCGGGCCTGCTTCCAGTCCAGCCCGCAACGCCAGCACTCCACGACACATTTCACTCCCCGGGCAATGCCGCAGTCATCGGGGATATAGGAAAGGCCGATATCGATAAGTTTGAAGCGGTCATCCTCCACAAAAGCGGCGCTTTGCACCACCGAGCAGAAAATCTCGCCGTACACGCCTTCATCCGCATGGTCCACACTGGCATCCATGAAGGCATACCGAGCTGCCAGTTCCGGATGTCCGGGAGTCAGACAGGCCCACAGTTCGCTCCGGATGAAACTGCCGCAGCTGTCCTTATTGTGATTCCCGTAATATCCGCTGAAGGGAGGGGGGATCCCCATCCGCATATTGGTCATGCCTGCTCCATATTCGGAAATAGTGGCAATGATGCAGGAAAGCCAGTATTCCCCAAGGATGGCCGAATTCAGGGCCTGTCCGTATTTCTCTGCTGCATTCAGGAATACCAGCTGAAGTTCCAGGTCGTCGTTGGCGATGGGGCCCTTCCCCAGGACCGATTCCGGATAATAATCCACCTCAAAGACACCACGCTTGCACTCAAAGGGCATCCCCAGCGTTCCGCCGATATTCTTCCCCAGCCAGCAAGCCCGGACCTTGTCCGCATATTCAGCAAAATCCACTATTATACCCTCCCAGACCTCCGGCAGAAACCGCCTTACCCTATTTATACTACAGGGAGAAAGATATTTCTACGTCATATAATGACTTTAAATTTGGGGGGTGAATTGACATGTATGGCAGTAAATATATCAGGGCTGCATTTCCGCCATGCTTCCTCCACGAATCATCACCGGCTTGCCATTCCAGGTGACCCACACATCCATGGCTGCCGGATTGAATATGATTGTTCCATCCACCGAGATTTGAAGT
>DOHE01000158.1 GCA_003535395.1 Clostridiales bacterium
GGCTTGCCGCTGAGGCTTAAAAGCCTCAGCCAGCGAAACAAATCGATTGCATGCGCAACGCATATGCGTTGCCGGTGAAGGATTGGTGTGACAATCCTTCACCAAAAAGTCACAAAGTGACTTTTTGCAGTGCAATCAATTTTGAGATATCCTCAGATCACATGGCCCGTGCATATTTCCGTACACCTTGAATCCTTGGCGAGGGTGATGTAAAATAATCCCATGGATGAATCTGCAAAGCGTTTGATGGAAGTTCCCCCTTATGTGCTCTCAGTTATGGATATTCTCCATGCCTGCGGGTATGATGCCTACCTGGCCGGCGGCTGCGTCCGTGACCTGCTTCTTGCGAGGATCCCCAAAGACTGGGACATCACTACATCAGCCCTGCCTGCCCAGATCCTGTCCCTATTTGATAAAACTCTGGATATCGGAAGGGAGCATGCAACCATTGTAGTGTTAAAGCCGGAAGGTTCCGTGGATATCACCACTTTCCGGGTGGAAGGCCGTTACCGGGATCATCGGCATCCGGATGAGATCCGGTTTACTGGCTGCCTGGAAGAGGATCTTTCCCGGAGGGACTTCACTATCAACGCCATGGCTATGGACCGAAATGGTGAAATCATCGACCTTTTTGATGGCCAGAAGGATATTCGGAACGGGATCCTGCGTTGCGTGGGGGATCCGCTTGCGCGATTTTCTGAGGATGCGCTTCGCATGATGCGTTGCCTGAGGTTTGCTGCACAACTCGGGTTCACAGTGGAAGGCAGCACCTGCAGGGCGATAAGTTCCTGCTCTCATTTGATCCGATATGTGAGCCGTGAGCGAATCAGGGATGAATTGTCCAAAATTTTGCTTTCCCAGGAACCGGGTATACTATACCTGGTCTACAAAACTCGCCTGTTGTCTCATTTCTTGCCGGCTCTGCACCATACCCTTCGCAGAAACCGGAACTTCTTACGCGATGTAATCTGCCTGGACATGAAATCCCTCCCCTACTTTCTGCCCCTCCGTCTGGCTCTGCTGTTGTCCGGTTCAGAACCTGACATGGCGGAAAAAATGTTGAAGGATCTTCATTTTGAACATAAAATCATTCAAAAAGTGATGATTTTTCTTCATCACTCGTCTCCCCCACCGGTTCCGGATGCATATTCCGTCCGAAAAATCATGGTGAAAACAGGCAGGGATCTTTTCCCTTATCTTCTTGACTTTTGGTCTGTTGCAGGCAAATCAGATGAGACACATCTATCCGCCTTGCGGCACTGGTACGATGAAGCGGTACTGAATTGCGAATGCATATCTCTTTCCGAACTGGAAGTGGGTGGAGATGACCTGCTCCGGCTTGGATGGAAAAAGGGGCGGGAAATCGGTATGATTCTTAACGATCTTTTGGAACAGGTCATCCTGGACCCAAGACTGAATCAAAAAGATATCCTTCTTGGTTTGATACGCGCCCGGCAATCCGTCTGATCGAATGCCTGGTACTTCCCTTTGTTCCGATGCCTTTCGTCAGCCCGTCAAATCAGCAGCGGTTGTATCTGGTTTCCATTGAGTGCCTCCATCAGGGTGGGCAGGACCAGTGAAAACCGTGCAATAAGTGAATTGCATTTCTTTTTCGGATCATCCTGACCAAAAGGAACAAAAAATATATTTTTTGTATTAAGCAGCAAACCGATATTTCTTGCATTTGCACCCAGACCATCATTGGTGGCAATCGCGAGAATAACG
This sequence comes from Clostridiales bacterium, assembly GCA_003535395.1. Classification (GTDB taxonomy): domain Bacteria; phylum Bacillota; class Clostridia; order UBA8921; family UBA8921; genus UBA8921. The sequence continues at coordinate 1,726 of DOHE01000158.1, forward strand.
GGTCTTGCATTTCTCATATGCGCTTTGACAGCCATCGCCACTGTGGTATCAGTAATTCCATTGGATATTTTTGCCAGTGTATTGCCTGTACAGGGAGCTACGACCAGGGCATCCAACATTTTTTGTGGACCAATAGGTTCTACGGCTGTAAGCTCCTTTAAAGGCTCATGCCCGGTATATTCAGCCATCTTGCAAAGTATATCCGCAGCTGTGCCAAATCTTGTGTTGGTTTTAGCTAAATTTTCCGATACAATGGGGATCACATCCGCTCCTTCAGATCTCAACCGCATGATTTCCGGGAAGACATACTCCACTGTGCAGAATGATGAAGTAACAGCAAATCCTATCTTTCGGTTTTCCAACAACACTCCTATCCCTCCCGTTCTTCAATGATATGATAAACAGTCTCCCGAATGCTTCTGGCTGATGAAACAGGTGCGACCTTTCCTGGAAGAGATGGCGCATGGATCACCTTCAATTTCAGGTCTTTGGCAGCCTGCAAATCCAGTCCGCCGGGTTTTGAAGCTATTTCTATCACGACACATTCCGGGCTTAGCAGCGAAAGCCTGCTTCTGTCCAGGATAAGTGCCGGAACTGTATTAAAAATTACCTCTGCCCAGGGCAGACGGGTTTCCAGTTGATCCAAGTCAACTTTCAGGTAACCGTATCCCCGGATCCAGGCTGCATCAACAGGATCTGCAGCATCTGCACAAACCTCTGCTCCCATACCCTGCAGGATTTTGCACAGGATCTTCCCCACTCTTCCAAAGCCCAGCACCAGTGCATGAATGCCGTTCATTGTGACGGGTATCTCCTCCATGGCCAGTTGCAGAGCTCCTTCTGCAGTCGGAATTGCATTGAGTACGGCCATATCCTCCCGTTCCAGCAGGTCACAGACATGAATGCCCCGTGAGGTTGCAAACTGGACCAAAGGTATCGGGATCATTCCTGAAATCAATGCACATCCTGGTATCAGTCCGGACAAGAATCTGGATAATTGGATCTGCTCATCGGATAACGGTGTATTCAAGCGGACTCCGTCCAGTGTAAAAGGGATGGGTCCGATCACCAGATCCTTGTCTGCCAGAACTTCCTCCAGTTGATCTGCGGGGATGCCCATGCCACTTTTGATCACTGTATGATCCCGTTCGATACCGATACATTCCACCTTATGTCCATCCATAGACAACAGGCAGGCTAACCTTGCATTTCTGGCATCGCCGCCTGCCACCAGAATTTTATGCCGTGTCTGCATCTTGTCCTCCGTCAGCCGGTGATCTGCCGGACCTGGAAGCTCCGGCAACTGCTACAATATATGAAAATGAACCACTCACGGTGCGCGAGCGGTTCATTGGTTCATGGCTGATCGGCTTTATTATCCATCAACGGGTAGTCCGGCTTATTCCGGCTTTCTGGGCCGGTGGAATCCCTTGTCTTTGTTTCTGTCCCGGTCCTGATCCCTGTGAAAATATGGCCTTTGGACATGTCCGTGTTCACGGGGAGGACGGGAATCATTGGGATTTCCTTCTGACGCCGGTGCACCTGGCAGCAAGTCTTTCCTGGAAAGGTTGATCCGGCCTTGAGAATCGATTTCCACAACTTTCACATTGATTTCATCGCCGATATTCACAACATCCTCTACTTTTTCCACCCGTTTGTGATCGAGTTTGGATACATGGACAAGTCCTTCCTTACCTGGGGCAATTTCTACAAATGCGCCAAAATTCATAATCCTGGTCACTTTCCCACTGAAAACCTGGCCCACCTCCACATCCTTGCCAATGGATTCGATGATGCGGAGTGCTTTCATTCCTGCATCCAGGTCCACACAGGCAATAAATACCCGGCCGTCATCCTCGATGTCGATCTTGACTCCTGTTTCCGTAATGATTTTATTGATCGTTTTTCCGCCTGGGCCGATGACTTCCCGGATTTTGTCCGGCAGCACATTGGTGGTCAGCATCTTGGGGGCATATCTGGAGACTTCCTTGCGTGACTCGGGCAGGGTTTTTAAAATCAAGTCATCGATGATCTGGAAACGTCCGCGCCGGGTAAGTTCAAAAGCCTGACGGATAATTTCATCGGACAGACCTTCCACCTTGATATCCATTTGGATAGCGGTAATGCCTTTCTTCGTGCCGGCTACCTTAAAGTCCATATCTCCGAAGAAATCTTCTATCCCCTGGATATCCATGAAAGTAACGAAATGATCCGGCTGTTCCTCGTCAATCACCAGGCCGGCAGAAATCCCGGCCACCGGCGCCTTGATGGGAA
>DOHE01000187.1 GCA_003535395.1 Clostridiales bacterium
AAGCTGTTAAATCTCATGGTGGAGTCCGGCAGTGCAACTCCGCTCGATCCAAAAAAACGTCCCGGTTGTTACCTGTTTCGCAGTCACCCTTCCGATGTGGCCCGGGTAGAGGATCGCACCTATATCGCTTCCCGAAAGCAGGAAGATGCAGGTCCCACCAACAACTGGATCGATCCGGTCGAACTTAAAAAAACCATGACCGGTCTTTACGAGGGGNNGCATGAAAGGCCGCACCCTGTACGTTATTCCGTTTTCCATGGGACCTATCGGCTCTCCCATATCCAAGATCGGCATTGAACTCACAGACAGCCCTTATGTCGTCGTCAACATGCGAATAATGACCCGCATAGGCAAGGAAGTTCTGGATGTTTTAGGAGAAGACGGGGAATTCGTGCCCTGCCTGCACTCCATTGGCGCACCCCTGGCAGAAGGGCAGAAGGATGTATCCTGGCCATGTGCTCCCATCGAGCAGAAATACATCAGCCNNAGCCCATACGTGGTCTGCAACATGCACACCATGACCCGGGTCGGCGACCGGGTGCTTGAGGTCCTGGGCGCAGACGGCGAGTTCATACCCTGCATGCATTCCATCGGCGCCCCCTTGGCGCCCGGCCAAAAGGACGTGCCCTGGCCCTGCGCGCCCATCGAGCAGAAATACATCAGCCACTTTCCCGAAGAGAGGACCATTTGGTCTTATGGATCCGGTTACGGAGGAAATGCGCTTCTGGGCAAAAAGTGCTTCGCACTGCGAATCGCTTCTGTCCAGGCCCGGGATGAAGGATGGCTGGCGGAACATATGCTGATCCTCAAGATCACCAGTCCGGACGGCGATATGAAATATGTAGCCGGCGCATTTCCCAGCGCCTGCGGAAAAACCAACCTGGCCATGCTGGTCCCCACCATCCCCGGCTGGAAAGTTGAAACCGTGGGTGACGATATCGCCTGGATGAAATTCGGTGAAGATGGAAGATTGTATGCCATCAATCCGGAGGCCGGATTTTTCGGCGTGGCTCCCGGCACATCCATGGATTCCAACCCCAACGCCATGAAGAGCATCGAAGAGAACACAATTTTCACCAATGTAGCCTTGACACAGGACAAAGATATCTGGTGGGAAGGCATTGGATATGATGCACCCGGCACCCTGATCGACTGGAAGGGCAACACCTGGAATCCTGGAGACAAAGATCCGGCCGCACATCCCAACGCCCGTTTCACCGCCCCGGCCAGTCAGTGCCCGGTGATCGCTCCGGAATGGGAAGACCCCAAGGGTGTGCCTATTTCTGCTATTCTGATCGGCGGACGCCGTCCCGCCACCATTCCTCTGGTACATGAAAGTTTCGACTGGAATCACGGCGTATTCATGGGTTCCATCATGGGTTCTGAAATCACAGCTGCCGCTATTTCCGCCAATATTGGCCAGGTACGGCGGGATCCCTTCGCCATGCTTCCTTTCTGCGGCTACCACATCTGTGATTATCTCCAGCACTGGCTCAACATCGGGAACCGGACCGATGCGGAAAAGTTGCCCCGGATCTTTTATGTGAACTGGTTCCGCAAGGATGGAAACGGCAAATGGCTGTGGCCCGGATTCGGCGAAAACAGCCGGGTCTTGAAATGGATCGTGGAAAGAGTTTCCGGAAGTGGAAAAGCCATCAAAACGCCCATCGGATATATGCCTTCCGCAGATGCCATTGACAGGACCGGGCTTTCCGTGGACGACAGTGCCATGCAGGAACTCCTGAAAGTAGACAGAGCAGAATGGCTCAAAGAAGTTGAATCCATTAAAGAACACTATGCCAGGTTCGGAGATAAACTTCCCAAGGAACTCGAAACACAGTTAATTGCCCTGGAAATGCGTTTGCAGCAGGCCTGAATTCGATTTTTCCCTTATATTCGCGAGTAAACCGGGGTGGATCTTGATCCACCCCGGTTTTTCTCATAAAACCGTACAAAAAGTCGAATGATTTTTATTGACAAGCTTGTTTTCTGTAATTATGATATAAATAAAAAAGCAACGACAAACGAGAAAGGCAAAACAGGTGAAAACCTGCGACGCAAAGCTAAAGGGCCTAAAGGCGCAAGCCAAGGGCAGCCAGCCGCCGAAACATATTGGCATTAGCAACGGCGGCTGTCTTGAAAAAGGACGGCCGTTTTTAACAGGCGGCGCAAACACGGCATGAAGGGCAATGCCCTCTGCGATAATGGCAAACCGGTTGAAAAGCCGGGACGCAAAACTAAAGGGCCTAAAGACAAAAGTCCATGGCAGCCAGTTACCGAAGGAGGAATTGGTATGAAGAAGTGGTTGGCAGGTATCGTAGCAGGATCCGCACTGTTGTTGTCCGTCTGTTCCCCCGTATCCGCCATTACGGAGGACCCGATCGCAAAAGCAGAACTCTCTCTGGAATCAGTCATTGAGAAAGCGATCCTCAAAGGGGAAAAGTTTGAAGAAATGGGATTTACCACCGAAAGTCCCGCATTGCAAAACACCGCGGAAAATGTGGTGAAGAAAACCGAGAAAATAGTGGACAGATTGATCGAAAAAGCGGCTGAAGACGGGATCGAAATCGTGAAGTATTACGAGGAAGTCGATATAGGCGGAATCACGGTCGAAGTGGATCCATTCCATGTTTTCTGAGCAAATGGCAGACCGTGAAGAAAGAGGAGAAAAATGCGGGGTGTGTATGTAATCAGCAAGGACAGCTATATTGCAGAGATCCGGCAGCCCGAAGCGACATTGAGCCTGCTGACGGATACGGGCGGAATGGATTTTATGATCCAGGAAGTCAGTGCAGACAGACCTTGCTGCATATCCCCCGGCAACGATCTTGAATTGACTGAATTCTTTTATGTCCTTGAAGGATTTATCCTGCTCTCCACGGAGGATGGCGAGATCCGGTTGGAGAAAGGAGACAGTTTTTACGTAAGGGATATCGTTCAGGATCTGCCGGTCAAAACACCTCTGGGAGCCAAACTCCTGTATGTTTCCACCAAACCGGTCTTCCGTTATCTTTACGGTTTCATCGGGGACCTGAATGAGCTGCTGGCACGGACGGAGAAAAAGGACATATACACCATGAATCACGGGAAACGCGTTGAACAGTATTCCATACAGATATGCGAAAAAATGGGGCTTTCCAGGGAAATCACCAATACCCTTGCGGTTTCCTCCCTCTTTCATGATGTAGGAAAATGCTTTGTGCCGGATGTTATCTTGAATAAACCGGGCAGGCTTACGGACGATGAACGCAGGAGCATCTCCCGCCATCCTGTGGACAGCCGGCGACTGTTGGAAAATAAATTCAAGGAAAGAGTAGCCGCTGTGGCAGAACAGCATCATGAACGGCTGGATGGTTCTGGTTATCCATACGGATTGAGGAGCGATGAGATCCTTCCGGAAGCCAAGATCATTGCTGTAGCTGATTCCTACGATGCCATGACCACAGATCGGTCGTACCGGAAGGCCATGTCCCATGAGGATGCTATCCGGGAACTGGATCTGGGAAGCGGCAGACACTACGACAGTTCCATTGTAATGGCATTGAACGATGCACTTAAGGATCAGATCCGGACCCGTACAGCAGAAAAACCTGAACAAAT
>DOHE01000177.1 GCA_003535395.1 Clostridiales bacterium
GCCGGCCCACGCAAAAGGGAATTTGCGGAAGTATATCGAAAGGCTGGAAAACACAGACCGCGGATATGGAGTGGATGAACTTAGAAGAAGGCATCCGGGGGAGCTATAATGCCTGTATTTTGAATTCCGGATCCGGCACATAGGATACCAGGGAATGGAAACTTCCGGATAGAGTTGCAGGGCCCAGCGCCGCAGGCAGCAGCACGGACTGTCCCCTGGGCACAGACAGATCCTGCATCCCATCCGTGCCCTGCCAGGTGATTTCCATCCTGCCGGACAGCACGGTATGGATCATGAAATTCCTTTTATTCCCAGGCACATGGATCCGCGCCCGGACCAGTTGCAGGGTCTCAAGAGCAAAGCAGCGGTTTACCACATATACCGTGCGAATGGCTTCGCCCTCCGGTATTTCGCTTTGCAGCTTAAACAAAATACCGGAGGATGCTTTTGGGGGCAGCTCCCCTGCAGCGGGGAAACGGGTAACAGCCAGTGCATCCTTGATATGAAGGGGGCGCGGATTGCCTTCCCTGTCCGTTCGGTTATAGTCAAAAACCCGGTATGTCAGGTTGGAGTTCTGCTGCACTTCAACGATCATGATCCCTTTCCCGATGGCGTGGATCAATCCGGCGGGGATGTCGTACACTTCGCCGGGTTTGACATCGACACGGTGCAACAGCGATTCAAAAGTCCCTGCTTTCAGCCCCTTCTCGAAATCCTCTCTGGCTGTACCGGGGCGCAAGCCGTAAACAAGCTGAGATCCCGGAGCGGCATCAACGATATACCAGGCCTCATTCTTGCCGTAATCTCCAAAAAGACTTCCATAGGCATCATCCGGGTGAACCTGCACTGACAGCCGGTCATTGGCATCAATGAATTTGATGAGCAGTGGGAAAGTTAGAAGATCCTTTTCCGGGAGAGCGGTGCCGATGAGATCACGTCCCAGTTTGTGCAGCAGTTCAGCCAGGGTAAGACCTTTAAGCGGCCCATTATCCACGATGGATTGCCCGTCCTTGTGAGCTGCGATTTCCCAGCTCTCAGCGATGATCCCTTCGGGCAGGTGCTTGCCCATTTTTTCAAGATTTCTGCCTCCCCACAGGTAATCCTTCCAGGCCGGATGAAAAATATATGGATAGATGCAGGATGACTTCATCAATGACGATCTCCTCTCGGCTTATGCGGTAGTTTCATAAATGCGATTGTACCATAAAAAATCAATTCATGATATAATCCTGTTCCGGGGTCGTGATGAGATTGAAGAAGCTTTTGAAGGAAGATCACATCGACAGCAGTGAAAAAATTTCAGTACAGCAGCTGCTGGTAGATTCATTTATTGAAGAGCATATACACGAATTCGTAGAAGTGGAATACATCCTGTCCGGCCAGGGATTGCAGACCATCAACGGCTGCACGCGGAAAGTGGGAAGGGGATCCTTGATCCTTATCAACTACCAGGACAGGCATTCCATTGAAACTTCAGGGGACATGGATTATGTCAATATCCTTCTGGAGCCGGAATTTGTCAGCCATGAGCTCACCGGTGTCAACCATGACTTTGATATGCTGGCCATTGCCGCCTTCTCGGATTTTGACCGGGATGCATGCCCGATTTACCCCGTAGTTGAATTCAAAGGCCGGGAGATGTTGGAGCTGGAATCGCTGATCCGCACCATGCTGGATGAATTCAAACAAAAAAGAGCGGGATACATCACTGTATTGAAATCGTACGTCAATATCCTTTTTACCGCATACCTGCGCAAGACGATGGAAATGCTTGGAACCGATGCGTATCGTGATGTGCGCCAGACCGTGCGCAATGTGCTGGATTATATCGAAGCATTTCCATCGTCCCGGCTCAGCCTGAAAGACCTGGCCGGAGCCGGATTTTACAATCCTTCCTATTTCAGCCGTATGTTCAGGGAACAGTGCGGTATGACAGTAAGGGAATACCTGTGCCGGCTGCGCATCCAATCCGCCCGGAAAATGCTGGAGGAAACCAGCCTTAAATTATATAGGATCGCTATACAGGCCGGATTCGGGAACAGCAGCAGTTTTTATCGTATTTTCCGGGAACATGTGGGAATGACTCCTGAAGAATACCGCAAGGCCTGCCATGGCAGCAAAGGAGACAAAAAGTAAAAAAGTGACATCCCGATGTCAACAAAAGCCATTGAAGGCAGCAGCGCATATCCCCTATCATTAATGATAATAACAGATTTCGGGGAGGATATGTATGAATTCCAGGGAACTCGTTACAGCAACCATCAAGGGGCGCAATACCGGAATGACACCGGTCTATGGCTGGGTGTCAGCCAATTTAAAGGACGAACTGACGCAGGCCTTCGGATCCGTGGAAAATTTTGAAGACAAATATGCCTTTGATATGGCACATATTTTTGGCGGTCCCAATCCGTTTGACGGGATAAAGCTCCGGGAACTGCGAAAGCAGGGCGTGGAAATCACACCGGAGGTGCTGCTCGATATTCCGTTGATGCCGGCAGACCGTACGGAGGATTACGAGAACATCCGCAAAGCGCTCGATCACCATCAGGTCCAGCGGCAGCGGTTCTGCTACATCCAGACGCCAGGGATTTTTGAATGCCTCAACGGAGCCTTTGGCATCGAGAACCACCTCATGTACCTGGCTCTCTACCCGGAAGCGCTTAAGGAAATCTACCGGCGGCAGGCTGCCTGGAATGCCCGGTTTGCGGAATCGGCGCTGGACCTGGGCATGGACATGGTGCACGTGTCCGACGATTGGGGCGCACAGCGAAGTTTGATGTTCAGCTATGATATGTGGCGGGAGATGATTTTCCCGTACCATCAGACGATCGCCGACCGGGTCAAAGCCCGGGGCGCATTTTTAAGCCTGCATTCTGACGGTTATGTGGTGCCCGCACTGGACGGCATCGTCGAACTTGGCTACGATGTGCTGCATCCGTGGCAGGAATCAGCCGGAATGACCTATGATCTGTACTTGGACCGTTATCAGGACCAGTTGGCTATTCTGGGCGGGCTTTGCATCCAAACCACGATCGGATTTGGCGATTTCAGACGCTTGGAAAATGAGATCCGCCGCGTATTTTCCCTTCTGAAAGGCAAACGCTGGATGTTCTGCACCACCCATTTTGTACAGAAACACTGCTCCATTGAGGAACTGACCTTTGCCTATGATCTGGCCGTCAAGCTGGCGCGGGAATAACAGGTCTGAACAGGTGGCCCGAGCCGGCCTGTCAGGTTTTGGAACAGTCTTGACTGCCGCAGACAAAGCAGTATAATCAATGGCAGGGGAGTGCGGCCAGATGCCTGAATTAGTGCTTGCCCATGACATTGGAACCAGTGCGCTGAAGTCTGCGGTCGTGGACCGCAGCGGATGTATTTTGGCATCCGTATCCCGGAAATACGACACATCATTCGGACAGGACGGGGAAGCTACTCAAAATCCTGAAAACTGGGTGCATGCAGCCTATTCCAATACCCGGGATATCGCTGCGGCCCTTCCCGGGCTGGGCAAAGATTTGTGCGGGATCGGTAT
>DOHE01000123.1 GCA_003535395.1 Clostridiales bacterium
TGCAACTGCACCCGGTTAAAAATTTCCTGGTGATCGTCTTCATGCCTTGATTTCAATGAGCGGAAACCCGCATCAACTGCATGCTGGACACGCTGCCGGCAAATCTCCTCCGGTGATTCATGCCGGAAGGAAGTGGCGGCTGCCAGAATGAGCGTAACGGCATTTGCTCGCTGAATAAACAGAAAATCCCCGATGTTTTTGATTGTTCCGCCTTCAGAAATGGCCTTGAGAAGGCAGGAATAGTGAACGCCGTCCTCCCCGGACCTGCCGTTCATGATCAGGGTGCCCGTCCCGTCAGGTCTGCTGCCAGGGTCGAAGGGCCTGCGGTACAGCGTCGCCTTCATGGACAGCTTTTCGGGCTGGTCACATCCGAAACGGAGGACCATCACCTGGTTGGTATGGGACGCAAAGATTTCCCGGGTGAAACGGATCCCGTTGATTTTGTATGATACCCGGACAACTCCTTTTTCCATGTCCAGTTCGCGCCTGTATTCTTCCGCCTGTGCAGCCGGATGGTCCCAAAAACCGATCAGAAGGTCGCATAGCGGGTGGTATGGCTTTAAGTATTTGGGAGCGGAGGTCATGGCCATGGAGGCAAGAAATTCGGCTTCTTTGGTTTTGCCTTCGAATAGCAACTGACGGATTTCCGGGATGTGCTTTTTCGTATCCGGATGGTGCAGATCTGACGGCCCACCATACCAGAGAGAATCTTCGTTCAGCTGGATCCGCTCATTTTCAACCTGCCCGAACACCATGCCTCCCAGCCGGCCGTTCCCGATGGGCAGTGCTTCCATCCACTGTTTTGCAGGCTGTTTGTACCATAGAATATGATCACGCTGTATCATCGGGATTAGCCTCCTCTTTTAGTCCGTAACTTGACATATCTGCAACATGTTTTCCTGCGGAATTATCTTCAACGATACTAATTTCCAGATTTGGCTTTGTCAAGTCCCTGTCCGAAACAGCCTGCAATGTCATACTCCCTGGCTGGTCCGCTGGATTTCCCTTAACACCTCCGCATCCACCACATCCAGCTGCAGAAAGAATCCACCTGCTTTGACAAATCCCGTCAGAAGAGCGACCAAAGATTCCACCCCGTTTTCCCCCTGCACCGTTGCAGGATAAAGCTTTATATCCAGGGCGGCCCCGTTGGTTTGCCTGCGAAGATCCGCCTTGCAGTATGACCGGATCACCGCAGTGGCACCGGCTGTGTCTGTACCAGGCGTTGGTGAGGTATTTGAGGAGAGAAATTCACCTTTTTTTCGTCCAAACGGCACCGCTGCCCGGAATGGGGCCCATTCGATTTGTCTGCCAAACGTGCTGATTCCTGGAGGAAACAAAATCGGACATCTTCCGTTCAAATCAGACACGATTTTCGCAAAGTCATTGAGGACCCGGGCAGTATACTGGTCAGCTTCATCCTGGTCGTTTCCGTAATAGACGTATTTGTTCAGCACATGCTGTCTGAGGGCTTCATGCCCCTCCCAGTTGTTTTTCAGGATCTCCATAAGTTGGTCGAACGTCACTTTTTTCTCTTCAAATACGAGTTTATGGATAGCATACAGGCTGTTTCCCACGTCCGGGGCTCCGCCGATATGCGGGGAAATCACCGTATACCGCGGCCCCCCGCCCAGGTAGGAGCGTCCGGATTCGATGCAACCCTCTGTCAGTAGAGATGCTGCAGAACAGGGGATCGCCTGCGCCCATCCCCAGTCCTTGCCGGGAACAGCCCCTGTAAGCCTTGTAATCGTATTTTGGTATATCCCTTCGATCGTTTGTTTCAGATTTTTCAGAAATGCTGCATACAGTTCCTCGTAGTTTTCAAAGCAGGCAGGCGTACCGTTGAGACCTAGTGTATGGTGAAGCAGGATCTGCAGGCTGTCAAAGGGGGTATAGGTAAAATAAGTTTTCCCGGGGATCTGGACTTCCCAGCATCCGTCATTGGCGAACCTGCGGGCTTCTTCGACAGGATAACCAAAATCCACCAGGCTTTGGATCACCAGCGGCTCATTATAGATCGCGATGATCCCGCCACCGTGACGAATGACTTCTGCCATGCGAACCAGCAGCTCCCGCGGTGTGTTTTCATTCACACGGACGGAGACAGGAAAATCACTGATGCCCAGTTCTTCCACTACATCCAGCACCAGGTAGGTCACTTCATTGGTGACATCCGTTCCTTCAGCATCGATACCGGAAAGGATGATATTCTGATAATGCTGCGCGTCTCCAGTACCCGCAGGAGTCTCTTTGCGGATCCATTCACATCCCTTGATAAACAGGCTGGCCAGGATCTCCCGCGCTTCATCGAGGGTCAGTTTTTCCTCTGCCAGATCCTTCTTTAAATAAGAGCCCAGCATCTCATCGATCCGTCCGATCCCGGGCCAGTTCCCGCAAAGCCGGGTAAAGGCAAACATAAACCACAGGCTCTGAACCGCTTCGTAGAAATCCCGGGCAGGCGCAAAGGGCACCTGCAGCAAATTCCGGTAAATGGCCGGCTTAGCATCCCTGAGGGCTTCCAGATAACGGCTGTGCCATACACGCATCGCATCAATGGTATTGAGCATACTGACGAGGATTTCATTTTGAGACGGGGACAAGGTCTGATCCTCCAGCCGCTCCTTTATTTTTCTCTCAATTGCATTGACGCCTGATTTTATGACCGGATCAAATCCCAGGGTCACATGGCTCACACTGCTCCACAGACGTTTTCCGTTAAACATCGCTGGAACCGTGTGTCCGATCGCCCATCCCAGTGTCGCTGCGCCGCTCACCCGTTCATATTCGCAAATGCGGATAGGTGCTTCAGCAGNNATTTTGGCGACAGCCCGGTCGTACTTTTGATATTCTGTAAGTTTTTCAAATCCCTCAATGTCATCCATGACCACCGCGGGGGTCTGCAATGCTTCCTGTCCGTATCTGCCCTGCAGGGACTCCCATGCAAACTGCCGTGTCGTTTCATTCAGCCTGACCGGCCGTTTCTGGTGAAATACTGTATAAAAATCCATATCTCCAGCCTCCTGTCAGCAGCTACACTGCTTTATGTGCAAATTTCTATTTTTATTATATTAAAAAGCGGTATAAATTCCATGTATGGTCGTATTGATTTTATGTATAAACCTATTGTGCATCCTTGTATACGGATGTATAATCACATCAGGGAGAATCTCATGAGAATACTGGATCCCGGGGAATTTGCATTTACAGTGAATGTTTGCAGAGCCGGCACGGTCCACTGTCTGGAGGATGGCATCCAACACATCAAGACCCTGCCTTTTCTGTCTATCGTGCAGGCCATCAGTGGTCGCTATGAAATCAGCCTGGATCATGAGCGGCTTCCGGACATTTCTGCCGGGGCTTGTTTTATTGCTCCCGCCGGAGTACTGCAGGACATTATCCACCGCCTGCCGGACAATGGGGATCCCATGAAAGCACGCTATGTTTTTTTGGATGTCCGGGTCAATGGTACGATCCCGTTTGAACAGTTTATCCGGTTTCCCCGGTTTCTTACGCCGGAACAGGCTGCCCCTGTCGGGAAAATAATCGATGAACTGTTGGAATTACAAATGTCCGGGGATTTACAAAGACAAGATTCTGCATTATCTGAACAAGGTTTGGGAACGTTTCCCCTGACACTTCACCTTCACAGGATCGCACTGAGTCTAGCGGAACATATTTGCGGACTGTCAAGACAGGAAACACCTGATTTACGATCGGTAAAAGCATGGGACCGGATCCTTCTTGCGATCCAGGCGATCGAGAAAGAGCCATCTTGCAGTGTTTCAATGCTTGCAAAAATCAGTTCTCTTTCTGTGCCCAGATTCCATGCTGTTTTTAAGGAAGCCACCGGCATTTCCCCCAAAGCATACATATTGGATCGTCAGTTGAGAAAGGCAGCGGGATTGCTCATTACGACCAATATGCCTTTGTCTGAAGTTGCAGCGCAGTGCGGATTCAGCGATCAATTCCACTTCAGCAAGCGTTTCAAGTTCAAATTCGGTCAAAGTCCCAGGAAATACCGGCAGTCGCACCAGAAGATGCTGTAAAGGCCAGGTGAGCATCTTTAAATCAACTACAGACAACCGCATGCATCAGGATTATTATTTAAGATAATGAACAACTTTGGAGGAAGATTGATGCATACGGATAAGTTTATCCTGACAAACACGGTGATCAATGAAAAGCCGGCAAGTGAACTCCTGTAC
>DOHE01000149.1 GCA_003535395.1 Clostridiales bacterium
CGACTTCCCCACCCAGCCCGGGAGAACCAAACCGGTGCGCCACTTTTTCCACAAAACACGCTTTCCCGGCGATATACCCGCCGCAGGGAGCGATCCCGCCACCGGGGTTTTTTATGAGCGACCCCGCTGCCAGGTCTGCGCCTGCCTCCGTAGGTTCCAAAGTTTCAACGAATTCTCCGTAGCAGTTGTCGACAATGACGATGATTTCCGGACATCTTTGTCTGATCCGGATGACTGCTTCCCGGATCTCCCGGTTGGATAATGCACTGCGCTGGCTGTATCCCCTGGATTTTTGAATAAACACCACACGGGAATCAGGTTTTAAACATGTGCACACCTTTCCGATGTCGATCCGCCCATTCGGCAGCAGATCCACCTGTTTGTAATCAATCCCGTATTCCATGAGAGAACCGTGACCCTTGTCTCCTTTCAAACCGATCGCTTCTTCAAGCGTATCGTAAGGTTTTCCCGTAATGGAGATCATTTCGTCTCCTGGGCGAAGACAGGCAAAAAGACACAAGGACACTGCCTGGGTGCCGTTTAGGATCTGTTTGCGCACAAAAGCCGCCTCTGCTCCAAATACAGCGGCATAAACACTGTCCAGCACCTCCCGGCCCCGATCTCCATACCCATAACCAGTAGTGCCGGCAAAGTGGGCCTCACTTAGCCGATGCTGCTGCATCGCCTTGATTACTTTCAACTGATTGGATTCCCTGACGAAATCGATCCTCTGAAACACATCCGCAAGCTCTGTTTCTGCTTCCGCTGCCAGGCTAAGCAACATGGGGCTGATCCCAAAGTCTTTGTAACTGATCACGCGCATCCCCCGTCATAATGATCATCGTTGTGCCGATATTCTATCACAGTTGACAAAGTTTGCATATGATTGCAGGCGGATAGCGGATCCGTTTATGTATGAACCGGAGTTTTCCCCTTGCTGCGCTCAAGCTTGATCCTGTCAGCGATCATGGCAATGAATTCCGAATTGGTGGGTTTGCCCTTGCCTGCATGGATGGTGTTCCCGAAAATACTGGTCAAGGTATCCATGCATCCCCGATTCCATGCAACTTCAATCGCATGTCGGATCGCTCGTTCCACCCGGCTGGGTGTGGTCTTGTAATTGAAAGCTACAGCAGGATACAGCCTTTTCGTGACTGAATTGACCATTTGCGGATCCTGTATAACGTCCACGATCGCGTCGCGTAAATACTGATATCCCTTGATATGCGCAGGCACCCCTATAAGACGGATAGCCTCCGTTACAGATATTTCCAGGTCCTCGTTCCGGCATTGCAGCGTCTTGTCTTCATTCCTGGCACTTCCGGCATTCGTGCCTGAGTCGCTTTCCCGGCCTGCCAGATCATCATTGTAATGACGGATCCGGTTAACCAGGATATCCAGATCAAAAGGCTTGATAATATAATAAATAGCGCCGAGTTCCAGAGCATGGTGTGTGATCCTTTCCTGGCCCATTCCGGATAACACAATAAATTTGGGTTTTTTATCAAGTTTTGCATTCCAGGCCCACTCTAAAACCCCCAGGCCGTCGACCTTTGGCATGATAATATCCAGAATGACTATATCCGGCTGGCATACCGGGATGATGTCGATCACATCCCGGCCATTATGCACCATGGAAACGATATGGATATCCTTCTCATTATCCAGGTATTCTTTCAGCAGATTTACAAAATCCCGGTTGTCGTCTGCGAGCATTACTTTGATTTTATTTTGCATATCCATTTACTGCTTCCCCCTCAAGTCTGTCCTGGTGTATATGATAAGGTATTTCCCTGTGCCATATCTGATTAACTGTAATTTTTCATTGCATACGTTCGATGAGTATCCCATACCCTCTTTGGGGATCATTGACAAAAACATGTGTCACTGCACCGACAAGACGCCCATCCTGAATGATCGGACTTCCTGACATTCCCTGTATGATGCCTCCTGTAACAGCCAGAAGATCCTCATCCGATACCTGAAGACTGATGCTTTTTTTGCCGCTGACGGGATCCCGGATGATTTTCAGAATCTGTACGTCATAGCTGGTCACACCGGCGCCGGCAATATCGCTCAGTATGACGGCATTCCCTTCCCGGACGGCTCCCGGAGAACCCAGTGGGCAAGGCCTGCCCTCCAGGGAACCCCGTTTTGCAGGTTCCAGGCTTCCATATATCCCGCATTCCATGTTTTCCTCTACCGTGCCGACAGGCCCCCAGTCTTCCATAAACACCCCGCTTAATTCTCCTGGTGATCCAGGCATTCCCTTTTTAATGGAAATAATTGCTGCTTCAAATATTTTGCCTCTTTTTAAAGGGACCAGTTCTTTTGTGTCGATATCGGAGATCCCATGGCCAAGTGCCCCAAAATCAAGAGTCTCCGGATCATAATAGGTGATGGTCCCGATTCCTGCAGCGCTGTCACGGATCCACACTCCAATATGGTATTGCCCGTCACCGGCTGCCCGTTCCGGCTTTACTTCCAGTGTCAACTTCGTTCCGAGCCTCATCACATCCAGGGACAGAGTCGTTCCATTGCTCCCCTTTACCAGTCCCAGCAGGTCTTGGGCATTATGAAGCTCCTGCCCCTGAGCTCCCGTGATCCTGTCTCCGGTACGGATCCCTGCGTCTTTTGCCGGATTGACAGATGCCCCTCCCTGGATTTCCACGTCCGACAACGAGATCACCAGCAACCCGTCTATTTCCATCTTCACACCTGCCACATTTCCACAGGCCATCAAGTACTGATCCGGAACAACAGATACATTGACTTTCTTGAGCCGGAACAGACCCAGCCACTTGACAGACATTCCTTCCTGATCATTTTCAAGTTCAATTCCCGGAAGTTTTTTCAGTTGACTGTCTGCATTCTCCCCCTGAAAAATGGTAATGGATGACGGAATCGACCGGACCATTCCCGTGTATGTCAGTAATATTGCAAACAGAGCGATCCCCAAAGTCCTTGCGACCGAATGTCTCTTCACAGGCATCTCCTTTCAGGTTCCGGATGATTTATCGGCTGAATTTTACGCTGCGGCGTAAAAACCGGGCCGTCCCGAAACATCCATTAAGTTAACCTTGAGTCGGGATGCGTATGCTGTTACTTTTTGCATTCGATAGCATCTCTTGGGCATGTTTTAATGTAATTTCGCTTAGATTCCCCCCATCCAGCAATCTGCCGATTTCTGCGACAATGTCCGGTTCATTGAGTTTACGGACTACGGTCTGTGTATGACCCTGCCAGTCTGATTTTTCCACCAGCAAATGGGTATCTGCCATACAGGCGATCTGCGCAAGATGGGTCACGCAGATCACCTGGTGGTTTCTGGAAATATAGCTCAATTTTTCCGCTACTTTGGCGGCAGCCCGGCCTCCGATGCCCATGTCGATCTCATCAAATACCAGTACGGGCAATTGATCCACATCCGCCAAAATGGTTTTTACTGCCAGCATCACCCGGGACATCTCTCCTCCGGATGCGATGCGGGCCAAAGGTTTCACCGGTTCACCCGTATTGGATGAAAACAGAAATTCAATGAGGTCAGCACCATTTTCGTCATAGCCGTCCTCCCGGTCCCTGATATCGACATGGAACCGAGTCCCTTTCATTTCCAGGTCCTTAAGCTGCGAAGAGACTGTTTTTTCCAGTCGGACAGCCGCTTCTTTACGGATCCGGCTTATTTCATCAGCTATTTCCCTGAGCTGGATCCGCATTGCTGCCAGATCCGACTCCAGCAGGCGGGTCTCCTCTTCACTGGTGGAAATCTGTTCCAGTTTTGTCGCAGCGCTTTTCCCGTAATCGATTATATTTTCAATCGTATCCCCGTATTTTCTTTTCAAACGGCGCAGCAGATCCAACCGCTCTTCAACCCGTTCCAGCAATCCGGGCGCGGTATCCATCAACTTCAGTTTATGCCGGATCTCATCGCTCAAATCCTCCAGACGGCAGGAAATATCTTCGAACTGCCCGGCCCAGGATGAAAATTGCGCATCAAAGGAAGCCAATTCCTGCATTCTGTTTCTGAAATTTGAAAAAACGGACGAAACTGGCAGTTCCTGTGCTTCTCCCTGCAATATGGACAGGATGTAGTTCAATGTATGATTGATTTTTTCCTGGTGGATCAAAAATTCCCGCTGACGGGCCAGGTTTTCATCCTCTCCTTTTTTCAGACCGGCTTCATTGATCNNCGTGATCTCATTGATTTCATACCGAAGCAGATCCATGTCCCTTTCCCGCTGCCGGGCTCCGGAGATCAACTGGCGCAAGGCCGATTCGGACCTGCGGAATTTTGTGATCAGTGTTTTGAACGCTTTTCTCCGGATCTCCAGATCTTTTCCCGAAAAATCATCCAACAGGATCTGGTGGTTTTTCACATCCAGCAGGGACTGGTTGTCGTGCTGTCCGTGTATGTCCACAAGTAAAGCTCCCAAGCTTCGCAGTAAACTGACTGTCGCTGTCCTGCCGTTGATCCTGCAGATATTTCTGCCGCTCTCAGTCAACTCCCGCGATACAAGAAACATGCCATCCTCTTCCGGAAAAAGTTCGTTCTGTTCAAACCAGTTTATTAAATCCCGTGAAATCCCCTCTTTTCCCTGTGGAAAACGAAAGACCGCTTCTACAAAAGCCTTTTCCTGCCCGGCTCGGATCAGTTCCCTGGAGCTGCGCCCACCCAGCACAGCATGGATGGAATCCATGACGATGGATTTCCCTGCCCCGGTCTCCCCCGTAAGAATATTGAGCCCGGCTCCGAATCCAATCTCTGCTCTGTCAATGATCGCTATATTCTCAATGGTGAGCCGTTCCAACATAACTGATCCTTTCACTTTTGACTGGCCATCCCGCAAAACCGGGTTGCCACATTTTCCGCTGCAGCAGGGTCCCTGCATACTACCATCATGGTATCGTCTCCTGCAATGGAGCCCAAAATCACTGGCCACTTAAGAGAGTCCACTGCAGAAGCAGATGCCTGGGCCATTCCCGGCAGAGTATGCACAACTACGATATTTCCGGAATAATCTGCTGAAACGAATGACTCAGAAAAAATGGAAAGCAGTTTTCCGTAATTTTGACCTTCACCCATACCGGACGTGATATACCGGCTGTGTCCATCTCCTGTCAGTACCTTGATGAGTTTAAGATCCTTTATATCCCTGGAAACAGTCGCTTGCGTAACGCAAAATCCCTCTCTGCGCAG
>DOHE01000259.1 GCA_003535395.1 Clostridiales bacterium
ATACCCACTGGATCTGGCAGGAGGGCGCAGAACGACTGACCCGGGAACCCCTCCAAATCCAGGACGGCCAGATTCGGATCCCCCAAAAGCCGGGGCTTGGGGTCGAGGTGGATTTGGGCCAGGTGGAAAAAGCCCATGCACTTTACCTGAAGGAATGCCTGGGATCACGGGATGACGCCCNNCCCTTGCCATGCAGTATCTGATCCCTGGCTGGAGTTTTGATCCGAAGCGCCCCTGCCTGGGGCGTTGATCATTGATGTGAATAGAGGGGGGTGTCATTTGGGAGCGCCCCATAAGGGTTATTTTTCGCCCTACCGCATCCCGACCCTGCAGGATGGACCGGACGGGGAGTATCTCACGGATCGGTTGACGGATGAAGCGGTAAGTCTTATTGAAGGGGCGGATATCGACGAACCGTTCTTCCTGAATTTCTGGCATTATACGGTCCATACCCCCATCCAGGCCAAAGAAAAGGATATCGCTTATTTTAAGGATAAAGCGCGGCGGATGGGGCTCGACAGGCGGGGAGTACATGTCATTCATACATGACCAGCTCGGACTTCTACCCGACTCTGCTGGAGGCGGCAGGGTTGCCCCTTCGGGCGGAACAGCACGTGGACGGGCAGAGTTTCCTGCCATTGATGCGTGGAGAGAGAATGGATCGCGGCCCAATTTTTTGGCATTATCCACACTACGGAAATCAGGGCGGCAGACCCTATGCTGCGGTTCGTCTGAATGAATGGAAGCTGATCGAATTTTATGAAGACAGGCGTCTTGAATTATACAATGTGGTAGATGATATCGGTGAAAGCCTGAACCGGGCATCTGAGCTGCCAGGTCTGGTAAGGCAGCTATACGGTTTGCTGGAAGAATGGCGGCTGGATGCGGGAGCCATCATCCCTGAGATAGATCCGGAATGGTGTCCATCCAGTGGGGACTGACCGCAAGAGATAAAAATGAAGTGCTGGCAATGCCTGCAACCGAAGACATAGGCGTATAATGCCGCAAGAAACCCCTTGATGTATCCGATGGAATAAGCCAGCTGCCGTGCGATGGGGATGCCTGCTTCACCGAAGATGCGGAATGAGGCACAGGCCTTGTTTTTTCATGTCTGGATAATACAAAAACATGTCTTTTTTCTCTGAGCCATAATGCACATTATCATATAAAATTCAAAGTATAAGTTTCACAATGAACAGGGAGTTGGATATGGATATAATTGGCATCAGAAAAGAAAGATGGAAAAATTTCTATTCAAGCACAAAAAACTATAAAACGATTTTTCAAATAGATATAGAAGATGGCGTCAGTAGGCCTTTTCCAAACAGACAGAATGTAAATGACCGCATAGAATGGGCATTAAGAAAATATGAGCAGTACATATCGAATCAGCACCAGTTTGATGATGACAGGATCCCGTGTCTTCATGTTTATTCAGGCACTGAAATTTTTGCCGAAGTCTTTGGATGCAATATACACAGACCGGTAGATAATATGCCCTTTGCGTTGCCCTGTGTCCATAATGCCCGGGAAGCTGCCAGTCTGAAGATACCGGAAATCGGCGAAAGCACATTGGCTCTGCTTTTTGAAATTGCAGATATTTTGAAGCAAAAGGCAGGAAATGATGCAATTTTACAGATACCTGATGTTCAAAGTCCTCTGGATATCGCTGCAATGATTTGGGAAAAGTCGGATTTTTATGTAGCATTGCTGGAAGAAAAAGAAGCTGTATTTGATTTGCTGCACAAGATCCAGTCACTCCTGATCACATTTTTTAAATTATGGTTTACTCGATATGGTACGGAATATATCGCACATTATCCTTATTATTATATGGTTGGCGGTATAACTCTGTCAGAAGATGAAATCGGGGTTATAGACAATGAAATGTTCGATGAGTTCGCTATGCCTGACCTGGAACACTTGGCCTCTGTTTTTGGGGGTATTGGGATCCATTGCTGCGCAAAAGCTCGCCACCAGTGGCCGAACTTAAAAAAAATACCGGGTCTGAAGCTTTTGAATTTAGTTCAACCAAAAAAAGAAATACAAGATGCATATACCTATTTTGAAAATCATACTTGCCAGATGCACAGCTGGAGTGGAGAGGGGGAAGCATGGACCTGGCCGGCGCAGCATCCGGCGAATGCACGTATTGTATATACTGTGCAGGCGTCAAGCCTGGATGAAGCCAAGTATATAAGTGAAAGGTTCAGGGATGTAATCAAATAAATATTGGACTGGAGGAGGATCACAATGAGTAAAAAAGGAATCAGGTTCGTGTGTATTGTAATCACTGTATGCGTGATAAGCAGTTTCATGGCATCATGCATAAAGAAAAAACCTGACACGTCGGCTACCTTGTTACGCACAAGTACATCATCCCGTTTAGCGACGGCTTCAGCGAAAGTGAGTGCCGTGATTGGAAAAACGACCCAAAACAGCCAGACAGAAAGTGGGCTTGAAGAAAAGGTTGATGAAACAGAAGGTCTCCCTGTCAATGAGACAGAACCTGAAAAAAATAATGGGGAGACTTCAGATGAGGGCATCGGCCGCTATGCTTACGACTTTGGTGGACGGACGATTTATATGGAATCTGCTTATCAGAACATCGGATATATGCTTGATTATGATGATCCGATCGCAGTAGGGGACCGATATGATGCAAATACAGGGATTTATCGGAAGGGCTTTGATGCATATAGGGATTTGCGTTATGATCATTGGAGAGAAGTAGAGCAAAAGCTGAACTGCAAGATCAGAGTCAAATTTTCCGGAGACTGGAATTCCACTCCGATCCGAATGAAAGAAGAAATTCTTGCAGGAACCTACACTTTTTCTCTGGTTTTTCCGAATGCACTTCTGGCAAGCTGGGTGAAATATGGCCTGGTCACGCCGTTGAATGATTATGTGGATTTTGACAGTCTGGAAAAATTGCGTGGTCCTTTAGTAAAAGCCATGTCTTCATGGGGAGATAAATACTATACTGTAAATGAAAGTGTACCGACTGCAAATCTTCATGCAATTCAGTATAATCCGGCAATACAGGAAAGGGAGGGACTCCCGGACTTGGTGAGCGTTTATCAGGCAGGGCAGTGGACCTGGGATAAATTGCTTGAAGTAGCACGGCTGGCGACCAGAGATTACAACGGAGACGGGATTATGGATCTTTTCGGTGCAGCTTATACCCGGGCAGATTGGGTAGCCAACAACTTCCTGCAGTCAAACGGGGTGCCGATGGTTGAGATCCGGGATGGCAGATATATAAGCAACATGGATTCGCCGGCTTTTGTGAGGGCACTGACCTTTATCAGTGACATGATGAATATTTATAAGGTTACCACCACACAGGCAAATTATACAAATGGAAAAGCGTATATGTTTCTGGGTGGACAGTTCAACTATCATACGACGCTGTTTTACAATCAAAGCAAAATAAAATCCAAATCAGTTCCAACCCCGTTGGGGCCAGATAATACAGAGGGGAAACTGGTTGTCTCCATGAAAAAATATGGCTGGTATATTCCTTCCTCAGAAAAGGATCCCAAAGGGATCTCTTATCTGCTGGTCAATCTGATGTGGACGGACAGTGACCCTGAAAAACCTGTTCTTTCATATGAGCAGCGGCTGGAGGATTTGAAAAACACCTGGAATTCTAGCTTCTGGCCGGGTGCAGATATAGACCTTGCGGATGAAATCGACTTTTTTCTAAACAAGATGACTTCATCAGACCTGATTTCTGCAACAAAAATGGATATTGTGGGAAACGGTTTCGTGAATCTTGAAACAACGATATCCAATCAGTTGATGAATAAGTTGAATTCTTTCACCCCCATATCCCAGATCATTGATTCATCAAAACCGATCATTGAGTCCATACTCAATGAATATAATTGAAATGAAGATCACAGCCAATAATCAGAATCAAAAACTGCTGGCCATGC
This sequence comes from Clostridiales bacterium, assembly GCA_003535395.1. Lineage (GTDB taxonomy): Bacteria > Bacillota > Clostridia > UBA8921 > UBA8921 > UBA8921. Next base: position 3,942 of record DOHE01000259.1, read on the forward strand.
GCCTTATAGGCCTGGCCAGCAGTATCTTGATGCTTTTATTCATCAGTGGAATCAGGGAGTCGGATAAAATGGATATACCAGGAATAAACTCCGCTAAGGCTGTTATTTATGTTTCACCCCAAGGGAATGACGAATGGGCCGGAACCATCCAGGCACCTTTCAAAACGTTGGAAAAAGCACGGGATGCGGTGAGAAATCTAAAAAGCAGCGGGGATCCTTTGCGATCGGGACCCGTTGCAGTTATTCTAAGAGGCGGCGTCTACCCGGTTGAAAAGAGCTTCACGCTTGATCAGAAGGATTCCGGCTGCCTGGAGAGTCCTGTTATCTATATGGCCTGCCCAGGTGAAAAAGTCGTGCTGACCGGGGCGAAAACGTTGGAGCGGGAATGGTTTCATCCAATATCTGATCCTGCCATTCTGACAAGAATCATCGATCAGGAAGCGGCAAAGAGAATCGTAGCACTCGACTTGCGCTCTCACGGTATCACAGCATATGGGCAACTCAACTGTCATGGATTTGCCAGGGATAACCTTGGGGGAAGACCCAGAGAAAATCCTTTTGGAAATCCTCCTATGATGCTGTATACCAATGGGAAAAGGCAGATTCTGGCCCGATGGCCGAACGCCGGCACAGTTCAAATGGAGAAGATCATTGAACCAGGGCCTGTGAGGGGAGACCCGGATTTTACAGTGCGGGGAGGTACATTTTCTGTTGGATTTGACCGGATGAAATATTGGAGACAGGCAGAGGATATTTGGGTCGATGGCATATTCGGATACAGTTGGGAGTGGTCGTATAACAAGGTTTCCGGATTTGATGCTGAGAAAAGATCGATCACACTGGGTTATGGGGAAATCAGCGGAATCAACAGGAATTGGTCTCCGGATTTTCATCATTATGAAAACCTGCTGGAAGAAATCGATATGCCGGGGGAATATATGATCGAGCGCAAAACCGGTATGCTTTATTATTATCCAGAACCGGATTTTTACAGCGGAGAGACGGATATTACCGTGTCGGTACTTGAAGAACCAATGATCATTCTGGATCGTGTATCCGGCCTTGAGTTTCGGGATCTGATATTTGAGACATCAAGAGGCACTGCAGTTGAAATGACGGATTGTCGTGAAGTTGCAGTCGATCATTGCGAATTTAAAAATATTGCTCTTCATGCAGTAAAAATCCAAAATTCAACCGCATGCGGGGTACGTAATTCTGTCATACACGATATTGGCAGTGCCGGGATCATCATAGGCGGCGGGAATATAAAGACTTTGGAATATGGAAATTGTTTTGTTGAAAACTGTGAAATCTATCATGTTGCATTCTACAGTAAAGTATATCAACCGGCAGTATTGATTGAGGGAGTTGGAAATACAGTTTTTGGAAGCAGCATCCACCACACTCCCCATGCCGCCATCCGCCTGTTCGGAAATGACCAGATCATCGAGCGAAATGAAATCTATTCATGCTGCCTGGATTTTGAGGATATGGGTGCTGTTTCGTATTTTACTCTTTATAGACCGCAGGAACGGGGAAATGTGATACGAAAAAATTATTTTTATAACATAGGAACAGACCAGACCGGAGTCCATGCGATTTATGCAGATGATCAGTCCATGGGACTTGTTATTGAAATGAATCTGTTCGATCACATTGGGAAGATGAAAGAATCCGGAGAATGGGGCCCTTCCACCGGAATCAATTTAAACAGTGCATCCTATATCGCCGTAAGTAAAAATATATTTATTGACTGTCCTGTTCCAGTAAGGCTTAGCACTCATTCACAGAAAATTCATGATATTACGTATAACTGGCATGCACAGCTGGATCCGCTGCTGAAAGATCCGGATTCTGCTCATTTTAAAAAATATCCTGAATTAATATTATTTTGGCAAGACTGGGAGTCGACGCTTTTTCATGCATCCTTTGTTTTGAATAAAAAAATGGTGGAAAAGGTCATGGGGACTTCCAGACATATCGCTTTTACAGACAATCAAATTTTTAATACCTCCCTGTACAGGCCGCTTGTGTTCCCTGAAGGGTATCTGGATGAATTTGATGTTGAGTTTTCCCGACCTGTCGTACGAGCATCCAACAATCGAATGGTAAGTATAAGTACGAATACGGGACTTGTTGAAAAGATCATCAAGGAATATACAGAAATGTGCGGTGCAAAAATTAAAAATAAGCCTGAATGACGTGAGCTGTAAATATGGCTTATTTATGTTTAAACATTTTTGGAGAACACCCGAATTTATTTTTAAACTTACGGCAAAAATCACTGATATCGTAAAATCCGCTTTCCATGGCTACCTGTGTGATCGTCATATCTGTTTCTCTTAGCAGTTTGAGTGCATGCTGGATCCGCAGCTGGATAATATACTGCATAGGGGTTAGGTGGTAATTATGAATAAATACCCGATTAAACTGT
>DOHE01000178.1 GCA_003535395.1 Clostridiales bacterium
GAGAGAAAAGCTCCTGGATAATCACCCCTCTCCGGACTTCCTCAACGGGACGGCACTGCTGGAAAACGGGGTTCGCCTGTACTTTGAATGCGGCTATCTGTCCGAAATGCACCCGGATAATGGCTTCTGGATGGATGACCGCCTGGCGGTCCACGGCACCCACGGCTATGCCTGGGCGGAATGCGACGGAGGATGGGCGGCCTTTACCAAGGCGACCCAAGGGGAAATGATCAGCGGCCGGGATCCGGGCTGGGGCCAGCAGCAAGAGGGGCTCCAGACCCCCTATACGAAGGATCTGGCGGACTGGCTGGATGATGACAGCCAGGTCCATCCCTGCAACATCGACATCAGCTGCCATGGCTTTGAGGTGCTCGAAGGGATGTGCCTCAGTGCCCTGGATCATACCCGGGTCGATTTCCCCATCGCCAGCCTGGACTATGAGGATGTCCTGAAACGGATGGACCGGGTGTTTCCCGCCGCAGGGAAGAGCGTCTGGTCATAGGCGTCCGGCGGCACAGCGGAAGGATCAGAATAGATTCACTTTGGATGGACCTGGCATTTTGCCAGGTCCATTCCTGTTTTGATGAGCCGGAACATGCGCTCCGAGGCATCCGCAAGCATACGGGGGGCATCCGCCAGCGCCTTTTCGGTCGTGAACTTAAAGCATAAGAAAATTTTACCAAGTTTACTCGTCTTCAATAGGGCAATCACTGACTGCCCTTTCAGAAAATAATGAAAAATTTGACTCGCTGACCCCGGAAATCAAACTACCTGCATATGAAGAATGCGGTCCCGCCGGTGGACGGATGGATCACCCAGGCGAAGCTGCCGTCGGCCCTGCCCTCACCCTTGAAACTGTGGGTGGACGGCGTCACCCGGGGCACGCCCATCTGCCCCCGGCCCGGATACGCCCAGCTCCCGGATGGTTTTTCTGTATTCCCCGGGGGTCTGGTGCTCGTATTTTTTAAAAACGGTGCTGAAGGCTTTGTAATCGCAAAAGCCGACCTCCAGAGCGATGTCCGTGATCTTCCTTTCGGTATCTGAAAGCAGTTGGCAGGCCTCCCGGACCCGCAGCCTGCAGATGTAATCCGACAGAGTGGAACCGGTGGCTTCCTTGAACAGCTTGCACAGGTAATTTTTACTGATGAAGGAATACTTGGCGAGCTTTTCCAGGCTGAACTCTTCCCTGGAATGCCGGTTCAGATATTCGATGATCCCCTGGACCAGCCGGGTCCGGGAATCGCTGCCCGCACTGGAGGCCTCCGTTTTCCGCTGACTGAAGCAGCGCATGATCCGGACAAACAGCAGCAGCAGATAAGCCCGGATGGAGCTGATGTACCCGGCGGCTTTGCGGGTGTATTCCAGGTAGATATTGTCAAACAGCCCGGAAATTTCGGTCTGCTCCTGGACGGTCAGGGTGATGTTGGCTCTGTTTGACCCGTGACCCGGGTCCGGAGCATGGATATTATCCAGGAGGCGGCAGAGGGTGTCGATGCTGAAATCGCTGAAATCCATCAGTTCCTTCTGGATGAATTCCGGCTTGTAGATAATATTATATGTGATGAGTTCGCTTCCGGGATCTTCCCGGTAAAAGCTGTGGGAGACATCATAATTGATGATGAACAGGTCCCCGCGCTGTACACGGCAGCAGTGACTGTCGATGATATGAAACCCGCTGCCCTCTGCCACGTAGCAGATCTCGACATAGTCATGGGTATGGTAGACACAGGTGTCATATGTGCGCTCAGAACACCGGACAATGGCAAAATCCATACCATCCCGGATATATTCTTCAGCCCTGTAAGGCCTGCTGTGCTTCACTCTCGGCCACCCTCCGCTTTTCGAAAATTGTATAGCAGGACAGGCGGGTTGTAAAGGCTGGACGAAGAATAAAAATCGCCAAAAATTTTGGATAATATCCACCCTATCCTGTTTACCGTTCCGGCGGTATGATAGAAAAGATATATCTGTCCCTGTTTTTGCATGGGGACAATTCAAGCTTGGAGGGATCCTTCATGATCAGACTGGGTGGACCGATTTTTCAGAACAACATCAAAGCCGCCGGGGCAGCGGAAAGCCACGGTGCTGCGGCGGATGACCCGTCCCTGCTGGCCAGGGCGCACCGGGCCAAAGGCTATACCGCGGCTTATGCACCCCGGGTGCGGCTGACAGAAACAGAAAAAATCAGGGAGATCCGCAAGGCTTTTGAAAAAGAAAATGTGCTCATCGCAGAAGTGGGCTGCTGGTGCAACCTATTGGATCTGGACCCGGAAACACGGAAAAAGAACCGGGCGGACATGCTAAACTCCCTGGCCCTGGCGGAGGAGCTGGGAGCGAACTGCGTGGTAGGCCTGGCCGGTTCTTACTGCAGCGGCGGGGTCCCCAGCCATCACGACGCAAAAAACTTTTCTGAAGAGGCCTTTGAGGAGGCCGTCAGTATGGCCCGCTATTTTATCGACTCCGTGAAGCCGAAGAAGGCCTGCTTCACCTATGAAGTCTACCAGTTTGGTGTGGTGGACTCGGTGGAGATGATCTCCCGGCTGATCCAGGCCATCGACCGCAAACAGTTCGGCGTGCACCTGGATCTGACAAACTTTATCAACAGTCCCCGTACCTACTGGACGACGGGGGAGATCCTTCGGGAATGCATCTGCCAGTTCGGGGACCGGATCGTGGCCGCTCATGCGAAGGATGCCAAAATGAAGGAGCCTTCCAGCAGCGTGCTGATCGATGAGGTGATCCCCGGCCAGGGGAACGTGGACATCGCCGCCCTGGTGCGGGAACTGCACCGGCTGCCCCAGCAGGTCCCTTACATGATGGAGCATCTGAAAACAGAAGAGGAATATGACCAGGCGGCAGCCCATATCCGGAAAGTGGCAGCGGAGCAGGGCATCCTTCTGTAAGGCGGTGCGGCCGGCCGCTCAGGGAAGCAGCAGTACTTTGACCGCCTCCCCGCTGCCGGCGGTGCGGAAGGCCTCCTGCCACGCCTCCAGCGGGAAGCGATGGGTGACGACCCCATCATGCTTCAAGCTTCCATCCGCCAGCTGCGCGATCACCTCCGGATAACACCCGGGGCTCAGCTGGGAGCCATAGATGGTCAGCTCCTTCTCATCCCCGATGATGCTCCAGTCCAGCGTCGCCGGATCTTTAAACACGCTGAACTCCACGAAGGTACCGCCTTTTTTCAGCATGTCCAGACCCTGGCGGATGCTGGCGGGGTGCCCGGTCGCCTCGATGTATACATCGCAGCCGTACCCGTCCGTCATGTCCAGCACCGTTTGCAGCGCCGGCTCTTTCGATGGATCAAGGGCCAGGTCCGCGCCGAATTGCCGGGCCAGGGCCAGCCGCCGGGGATTTAAATCCAGGGAGATGAGTTTTCCTGGTCGGCGGAGGGCGGCTTCGGCCACCATCCCCAGGCCCAGGGTGCCGGCACCGGAGATGACCACCACATCCCCGGGAGCCATCCGGGACCGGTCCACCCCATGCCGGGAACAGGCANNTGAGGGCAGCCGCATCCAGGGGAAGGGTGTCCGGCACCCGATGCACCAGAGCGCCGGCGGGGAAGATCATATACTCCGCCATCCCCCCGTTCAGATAATACTTGAACCCGAACACATCATGCTTCTGGCAGAGCCAGTAGCGCCCGGTCCTGCAATACAGGCATTTGCCGCAGGGGTGGATCTGTTCTGCGATCAGCCGATCTCCCGGGGCGTATCCGGTGACACCGGGGCCCAGCGTGGCCACGCGGCCCACGAACTCATGCCCGGGGATCGCCGGGGGTTCCACGTAGGCGGGGGACTGGTCCGTTCCCCAGAACCGGGGGGCGCCTTCAAAGGCTTTCAGGTCCCCGGCACAGATGCCGCAGGCCTCCACCCGGATCAGGATCTCTCCCGGGCCGGGTTTTGGGATGGGCACGGTTTCCAGCCGGTAATCGCCGGGGCCATAGGTGATCAACGCTTTCATTCTGTCATTCTTCATGAAGTACCCTCCCTGTCCTGCCCTGCCCGGGCAATGCGCTCATATTTGATCCTGCTGCCAAGCTTGATAAACCGGAACATCCGCTCTCCGGCATCCGAAAGCAGACATTTGGCCTCGGCCAGCGCGTCGGTCAGCGCCATGGGACGGCTCACCGCCGGCATGATGCTGGCGATCCCGGAACTTTCAAAAGGGAAAGGCTCTGCACCGATGGAACCTGCAACTGCAACCACGGGAATGCCCCGCGCAGCACAGCGGGAGGCGATGCCAGCAGGGGCTTTTCCATAAGACGCTGTCTGGTGATCCATGCGACCTTCTCCAGTGACGACCAAATCGACGCCCTCCAGCAACTGCTCAAAATTTACCACATCCAAAAGGATATCGATACCGGGTTTCAACACGGCCCCGAAAAAGGCAGCCAGCGCTGCACCCAGCCCTCCGGCAGCTCCGGTCCCGGGGATGCCGGCGAGATCCCGGCCGGCTGTCCGGTTTAAAAGGCTGGCATAATGCAACATACCTGCTTCAAGGATCTTCAAAGTTTCAGGGCCTGCGCCCTTTTGCGGTCCGTATACGAATGTGGCTCCGGAAGGGCCGGTAAGGGGATTTTTCACATCACACATGACAGTAAACCGGCTTTTTGCGATGCGAGGGTCAAATGGACCCTTGTCTATTGAGGCGATTCGGGAAAGGGAACCTCCCCCCATGCCGGAGGGCAGGACAGAACCTCCAGCCTCGTGAAAATGCATGCCCAAAGCCTGCAATGCCCCTGTTCCACCGTCATTGGTGGCACTGCCTCCGATACCCAGGATGAAATCCCGTATACCGTCATCCAACGCAGCCCGGATCAGTTCTCCGGTACCGTATGTGCTGGTCAGCAGAGGATCCCGTTCTGCTTCTGTGAGCAGGGGAAGGCCGGAAGCCTGGGCCATCTCGATGATGCCAGTGCATTTTCCATCATGCATGCACTTGCCGTATGCCGCTTTGATGCGCCGTCCCAGCGGGTCGCTTACCAGGACTTCTTTTTTCTCGCCTTCTGCAGCATAAAGGATCGCATCTAAAGTCCCCTCTCCGCCATCCGCTATGGGAAGCCGAACGAAGGAGATCTGTTTCCCGAAAACCCGAAGGGCCGCATCCTCCAGGATCCCGATCACTTCCATGGAGGAAAGCGATCCTTTAAATGAATCCGGGGCCAGCATGATTTTCATTTTCTCATCCCCTCGCTGAAACCACCTGTATTCAGGATTATACATGATATCGCCGCCACTGTACACGGGTTGTGTTCTCCGGCCTGCGGGTATATAATCGTAGAGCAGCGCAAGCAGCAGGGAGGCACAGCAAGGCGTACGAAGGAGGCACCCATGGCACCATTGGACAAGGGACTGGTACACATCTATTGCGGGAATGGCAAAGGCAAAACCACAGCGGCGGTGGGCCTGGGGGTCCGGGCATGCGGCCGCGGACTGAAAGTGCTCATGGTCCAGTTTCTCAAGGACGGGGATACAGGGGAACTGATGTCTCTTACAAATCTGGGAGAAAATTTCCGGGTGATCGCGGGGGAGAGCACCCCAAAATTTACGTTTCAAATGTCTCCCGAAGAAAAAGCGCAGGCGGCGAAAGTCCAGCTCCGGAATTTTGAACTCGTGCTGCAGATGCTTCAAAAAGAATCCTTTGACATGCTGATCCTGGACGAAATTATGGCTGCAGTACGCCAGGGCATGATCCCGGAAGACCGGGTCGCCGAACTCATCCAAAACCGGCCTGCGCATATGGAAATGGTGTTGACCGGCCGAAATCCCCCGGACAGGCTTATTGCCCTGGCGGATTATGTATCCGAGATCAGAATGATCAAGCACCCGTTCAGGGAAGGAACTCCTGCCCGGGTGGGGATCGAGCGCTGATAGACCGCATCAACCACATAAACCGCATAAACCGCATCAACCGCATCAACCACATAAACCGCATAACCCACATAAACCGCATCAACCACATAAACCGCATCAACCGCGACTGCAGGGAGGGATCCGATCGATGTTTGCACCGAGTTTTTTTATACCCCTGGCCGTACTGGCGCCCAGCCTTCTGATCTTCCTTGGCCGGGGGCCAATTACGTCGCCCAACCGCAGCGTGCTGGGCGCGATGGAAAGCATAGGACGCTTGAGCGTTTTCTTTCTGTCGATATTTTACCTGGTCGCGATCAAGGATTTGTTGGATGTGATCGCAGCGGCTGTAATGGGTGTGCTGCTGATCTTGTATTATCTGTGCTGGATCCGGTATTTTCGGAAAGGAAGGGAGGAGATCCTGCTGTATCAGCCGCTGGGTTTTTTGCCCATTCCCATGGCGCTCCTGACCATTGGGTATCTTCTGCTTTCCGCTGTCATTTTGGATTCGGTGCTCATGCTGATTTCCACGCTGCTGTTTGCTGCCGGACACATTCCGCTGCAATGGAAGGCATACCGGAAAGCGCAGTTGAAAAAGCCGGCTTGAAAGCCGGCTTT
>DOHE01000032.1 GCA_003535395.1 Clostridiales bacterium
GGCCGACACCTGCAGCGGAGGGTTTATCCCTGGTGCCCTTCGGACCCATCCACCCTCTTTTGTCTCACGTGTTTCAGCTGGGACTTGACATGCGGGAAGAAAACATCCGCCAGGCATATCCGGCCTTTGGATATCAATACCGGGGCATGCATGCAGGTTTTGAGGATGTCTCTTTGGATCATGCCCGGATCCTGACAGGCCGGATCTGCGGGAAGTGTTCGTTTTCCTATGGATTGGCCCTGGCTATGGCGATTGAGAACATCTCCGGCATGCCGGTACCGGAAAGGGCGCTTAGCCTGCGTTGTTTTTTTGCAGAACTGGAGAGGGTTTCATCTCATCTTCTCCAATTTTCCACCATGGCAGCACACCTCGGGATTTCCTGCGTTTCCGTCAAAGCGATGCAGACTCGGGAAAAACTTCTGGATATCTGTCAGGCGGCCGGGGGGAGCCGGTTGTTTATGGATGCCTGTATTCCAGGTGGAATGACCCTGGATCTGCCCCGGGAAATGGTGTACGAGCTGCCGTTGCTGCTGGATGAAGTGCTGTCAGGTGCAGCGGAAGTGGAGGAGGCCGTGTTACGGGACGGGCTGGTATATACACGCCTTCGGAGTGCGGGGCAGCTATCGCCCGAAAAAGTGGCAGCATACGGCATCACGGGGCCGGACGCGCGGGCTTCCGGCTGCTGCAGGGATTCAAGGACCCATGGATACGCTGCCTATGCATCCCTGGATTTTTGCCCCCGGAAACACACAGGAGAGGAAGATGCCATGGCCCGCATGATGGTGAGAGGATCTGAGATCTATGATTCTGTCAGCATGATGAAGTTACTGCTTGAAAGCCTTCCAGCTGGCCCTGTCCGACTGGGCGGAAGTGCAGTGCGGGCAGGTTTGGGTATGGCCTGTGTGGAGCAGGCGGAGGGAGAACTGATCTGCATCGTGGAGGTCAGAGACAGCGGTCGGCTGCAGGTGCATTTTCGGAGCCCATCTGAGGCAAATATGGCTGGCCTTCTTTCGCTGGCGGGAAATTCCACCTGGGATGAACTGCCTGTGATCCTGGATTCCTTTGGCATCTGCATCCCATGTTTTGAGAGGTGACTCATGGCCGGTATACTCAGCATCTTTCTTAAAAATGTTTTCACATCAGGAAGACACAGGCTCAAGTCCCATGAATTCAAGGACATGCTGGGCGGCAGCCGGGGCCACATCGAGTTTGACCTGTTTCAATGCGATTTCTGCGGAAAGTGCCGGCAGATCTGTGTGACGGGGGCCATTCGCACAGACAGGCAGAGCCGTTTTCTACAGCATGATTCTTTTGCATGCCTTGGTTGCGGGGAATGCGCGAGGATCTGTCCTTTTCACTGCATCCGGATGCATCCGGAGGAAGCGTTGCCGGCGTTGCGCAGAGCACCGGATGTTTACAAATCATGATTCCGCTGCAAAATGCACTTTACAGCAAGGCTCAATCATAATTCCAAAGTCAGCCGGCATACCTTCATGTAGGATCATAAGATATCCGCAGTCCTGCTGCGGGGAAAGACCGTATGCAGCGTTCCCTGGCGGGTAATGCGGCCATTCTGGTCGCCTCCGGTTTTGCTGTCCGGATGTTGGGTTTTGTTTACCGGGTTTATCTGTCCAATCTGCTTGGAGCGGAAGGGATGGGCCTTTACCAGCTTATCTCTCCGGTCTACCTGCTTGCGGTCCTTACGATCACATCCGGGATCTCCATCGCAGTCTCAAGGCTCGTATCACGGGAACAGGCCCTTGAGCAGGAGTACAACGCCCGGCGGATCCTGTGGACATCTTTTTTTATCGGAACTGCCCTGGGTACCCTTGCAGGGTTGGTCATGTTCCTGTTTCCCGATTTTCTTTCATCTGCGGTCATATCCGACCCAAGAGCCCGGGATGCGCTCAGGATACTTGCTTTTTGTGTGCCTGTGGTCTGTATGACCACAGCATTGAAAGGCTATTTCTACGGCAGTCAGAAGATGACGCCCAATGCGGTTGCGCAAATGGTGGAGCAGGGGGTCCGGATCTTGACAACGGGATACCTGATCCAGTATCTGGGAGGAGCCGGTTCCGGAATACCCGTTTCTACGGCCTGTGCTTATGCCATGGCAGGAACGGTGACAGGTGAGATGTCTTCGTTCCTGGTGGTCATGGGAATATATGCCTTTGGAAGGAAGCGCAGGAGTTCCCCCCATAGCTGTTCTTTCACTTTTGGGCGCAGAAAGGCGGCCTATAAAGTGCTTGGGATCGCATTTCCTGTGTCTGCCAACCGTTTTGTCACCAGCTTGATGGGAACCATCGAAACGGTGATGATCCCGGGGCGCCTCCAGACGGGAGGGCTTAGTATCAACGAGAGCATGGCTGCCTTCGGCCGGTTCAGCGGGATGTCCATGCCTCTTATATATTTTCCTGCCATTTTGACCTCTGCCCTGTCCACCACCCTCGTGCCGGCCATTGCGGAGGCGGTGGCGCGGGGAGACCTGCGCCGGGTAAATCACCGTATCGATAAATCCATTCGCTATACCATGGCCACAGGCATCCTTTTTTCTGCATTTTTCCTTGCTTTTCCCCATGCCATCGGCAATCTGGCGTATCCGGGGGAAAATGTGGGAGGTTCTCTGCAAATGCTCGCACTTTGCTGCGTTTTTATGTATCTGTCCCAGACCCTGCACGGCATCCTTAACGGTCTGGGTCGTCAAAACCAACTGTTTTGGCATGCGCTTACAGGATATGGGATCCGAATCCTGGCGGTGTGGTTTTTAATACCGCTGCGGGGAATGGAAGCCTATGCTGTATCCATCACCATCAGTCTTGGGGTAACCTGTATTCTCAATTTGCGAAGGGCGGCCCGGGACACAGGTTTGTCTTTCAATGTCAGGGACTGGCTGATCAAGCCCCTTCCGGCCGGCATCGCGGTGATAGGAGTGCGTGTACTGGCCGGGCTGCTTCCTTTTTGGGGCCAGATGCGGTTGGAATTGGCAGCCGCATTTGTGGCGATAGGATTTGGGATCGCGTGTCTGTTCGCATTCGGAGTGATCCGGCGGGGAAGGGATTTTCACTGAAGTCATATCGGTCTTCTGCCTGTTCTGTTGCCCCGCCGCCGCCCTGTCGCCGCCCAGCAGCAGTTGCCCTGCCGCCAGCCTCCCTTGCTTCCTGACTTTGATAATGCTAAAATGTGTTCGTACTGCAGAATCAAAGTGATGTCACAAGCAGATCAAATATGCCGGGAGGCAAACACCATGCTGATCAAGGGCAGGACCGCGGCAGAAATATGGGGAGAGTCGATAAAACTTGCCCGGGGAATGTTTTTCCGGCTGCGTGTGGCATCCTGCGGCCCTTGGCTTCGGGTTGGGCCCGGGGTCCGGCTGCTTAAAAAAACGCAACCGTGGTACTGGGTGAAAAGGTCCAGCTGCACCGTCAGGTAAAACTCAGCGCCTGGGGAACGGACGGGCCTGCCCGGATTGAAATCGGCAATGGCACTGCCATAGGAGACCGGTCGGAGATCCATGCCGGGAACCGGGTCATTATCGGAGCTGGATGCAATATCGCATGGGATGTCAACATCCTGGACCGGGATTACCATAAATTGGATAATGATCGGGAAATATTTGCACCGGTGCACATCGGAGAGCGGGTATGGATCGGATGCAGGGCGATCATCCTTAAGGGGATCACCATCGGGGAGGGTGCAGTGGTGGCGGCAGGAAGCGTCGTCACCCGTGATGTGCCCGCCGGAGCCCTGGTTGCAGGGAATCCCGCCCGGGTGATCAGGGAAGGAGTGGCCTGGAAACCGTGAGTGCCGGCAGCATGAATTCGAAACACGAACCAGCCGGTCTGCAGGCGGGCGTCGAAACCGGGACCGCTGCGAAAGTTGGCATGGTCACGCTGGTGATGCTTTTTTCCCGCCTTTTATCCCTGGTATCCGTACAGATCTATATGGCTGTATTCGGGGCTGGTGGGAATGAGATCAATATTTATTCCTTTGCGTTGCCGGTTCCCAACATACTGTTCACCAGTTTCGGCACCGCCCTGGCCACAGTAGTGATCCCCATATATTCCGGGCTTTTGAGCCGGGGGGAAAAGAGCCGGGCTGACCGGTTTGCACATAATCTTTTCACTTCCGCATCTCTTTTCACCCTGGGGCTGATTTTAATCAGCGAACTGGCAGCGCCCCTCATCCCCGGATTGACAGAGTACAGCCAGCCGGACCGGGGATCCCTTTTTTTGGTCCAGGCTCTGCGGATCCTGTTTCCGGTGATGATGTTCTATACCTGGAACTACATCCTCCAGGGTCTGCTGCAGTCTGCCGGCCGATTTTTTATGCCGGCATTTGTCAGTGTCCCCAGCAGTCTCATTGTAATCGGCTACACCCTGTTGCTGGGGAGCCGTTTCGGTGTTCAGGGCCTGCTCGTCGCCACCGTGCTGGGACTTTCCACCCAAGCCTTCATCCTGATCCCGCCTATTTTGAAGCTGGGGTACCGTTACCGGCCCGTCATGGATCTGAAGGATCCAGACATGGTAAAGGCATTGAAACTCAGCCCCAGCGTGCTGCTGGGCACCTCCGCCTATCAGCTCAATATGCTGTTCAATTCCATCCTGGCAGCCAATTTCGGAAACAAGGTCACTTTGCTCAATTTCGCGCAGGCGCTGGTTTTAAACTCGGTGCTTGCTTTTGTATATTCCATGACGGCGGTGATCTATCCCCGGCTTTCCGTGCAGCATGCCCGGGGGGACAAGCCCGCATACCTTGCAACTGTCACCGGCGCGGTGCGTTCCATTGCGTTTCTGCTGATTCCTGCGACTGCCGGGCTGATCGCAGTACGGGAACCGCTGCTCGATCTTTTAGTCCGATGGGGCCGGGTGACCGGGGAGGAAGCGCGCCTGGCCGCTTCTCTGCTGGCCTTCTACACTGCAGGCATTCTTGGGATCGGGCTAAAAGAAGTATTTGACCGTGCCTTTTATGCGGCGCATGATACCCGCACCCCGGCTATCAACGGGATTTTCATGATGGTGGTCAATATTGGAGCCAGCCTGCTTTTTACTTCATTTATGGGGATCCAGGGCATCCCTCTGGCCTATTCCGTTGCGGCAGCGGCGGGGGGCCTGGCCCTGGCGCTTAAGCTGCACCGCAAAACGGGGGGCCTGATCGACCCGAAGCTGATCAAGGGCTTTGGGACCATGGCGTTGGCCGGCTTGGCCGTATACGCAGCTTCTGCGGCAACAGTACATCTGACCGGGCTGTGGCTGGAAACCGGTGCCGTTGCAGGCGGAGGCGCAGAAACAGGAGCCGGTGTTCTGGTTCGGATCTTGCGGGTGGGCCTGCCTGTTCTGGCGGGAGGGCTCGCATATGCGGGAATAACGATTGCGTTTCGGCTTGCGGAGGCGCAGCGCATCCTGCTTAAGATCCGGTCCGTGTTCCATCATGGATCAAGTCACAGGAGGGAACGATGAAAATGACTGGAAAGAGCCGTGAAAACGGAAGCAAAAACAGCATCCGGGGAATATGCGGGAGGTTCTGCCAAAAGATCGTAAAGGGGCTTTGCCTGATTTTGTATTATGGCATTGCCCGGCACCTTCCGGCATCCGGTACTCCCTGGAGCCTGGGTGCACAGCAAATCCGTGGTTTTTTATGCAAAGGGATCTTCCGCTCCTGCGGCAAACGGGTCAATATCGAACACGGTGCATTTTTTGCATCCGGTGCGGATATCGAGATCGGAGAGGATTCCGGCATCGGGCTTGACTGCCGGGTCAACGGCCCGCTTCAGATCGGCCGGGATGTGATGATGGCACCGGATGTGATGATTTTTACCCAGAACCATGAAACCAGCCGTCTGGATATCCCTATGCGCCTGCAGACCGCGCCAAAACGTCCGGTCGTGATCGGTGACGATGTTTGGATTGGTGCCCGGGTCATCATCCTGCCCGGAGTTCGCGTTGGGAACGGTGCCATCCTGGCCGCAGGGGCGGTCGTCACCCGTGATGTGCCTGACTATGCCATCATCGGGGGAAATCCGGCACGGGTCATTAAAATGCGAAACGGGGAGGTGCCAACATGATCCGGGTGCTCTATCTGCTCAACCATGCGGGGAAAGCCGGCACAGAGGCCTATGTGCTGTCTCTGGCGGACAGGCTGTCCGGCAGGATCGATCCCTTCCTGGTTTACAACGAGGAAGGCCTGCTGGTGCAGCAGCTCAAGGACCGGGGCATTCCCGCGTACCGGCTTAGTATGCGGCACCCGTATGACCTGCCGGCGGCCTTCCGCCTGGCGGCACTTTGCAGGCGGCTGAATATCCACATCATCCATGCACAGTACCTGCGTGAGAATTATATCGCCCTGCTGTCCCGGCTGCTGCGTCCGCGCACCCGGGTGATCTATACCAACCACTTCATCCTGGATAATAACCCGCTGCTTCGCATCTCCAATCGCCTGCTGTCCCGGCTTCAGGCCCAGGTGATCGCTGTGTGCGATCCCGGCCGCGACAGGATGATTCGAAACGGAGTGGATCCGCGACGCATCCGCGTCATCCACAACGGCGTGGATCCCGCTTACTGGGGGACCCGGGGTCCATCCAGCCTGCGAAAGGAATTCGGCATTCCAGATGATGCCATGCTGTTGCTGTGCGGATCCCGTTTTGCCTATGATAAGGGGCATGAGTACCTGATTTCCGCCATTGCACTTCTAAAGAACCTGGCGCCGTGTCCCTTCCGTTTCATCCTGGCCAACGATGGGCCTTTCTGGGAAGACAGGAAAAAACAGGCAGCGGAGCTGGGGCTTATGGACACAGTGGTCTTCACAGGGCCCCGGAAGGATATCAAAAATCTGTACGACGGATGTNNCCACTCATCCTGGCATGAGGCGCTGAGCTTCGCTATTATAGAAGCAATGGCGGAGGGACTGCCGGTAGTGGCTACAAGGATGGGAGGAAATACGGATATTATAAGGGAAGATGAACGCAACGGACTGCTGGTGACTTACGGAGAGGCCCCGGAACTTGCGGAAACGCTGGCTCGGCTGATGGCGGACGCGGCATTGCGCCGTGAGCTCTCAGAAAATGGCCAAAGGTCCGTCCGCGACAAATTCAACCTTGATATCATGGCGGCCAGCACATATAATCTTTACAAAAAAGCGATTTCCCGGGAGGTTTAAAAACATGATCCTGGACAGTAAAGGCAAATTGTTCGGAAAAATAAGCATCATCGACATCCTGGTGGTCCTGCTCATTCTGGGGGTGGCCGGAGGGGCTTTCTACAAATTTTCCAAATCCGGGACTCCGGGGGTATTTACTCAGTTGGACAAGATCGAGGCGGTTTTGTATATCGAAGATACACCGGAATTCGTGGTCCAAGCCATGCAAAAGGGAGACATTGCCCGTGAAGTGGTCCAAAATGCGGTTTTTGGGATCATCACGGATATCAAAGCAGGGCCGTCCGTCGTTTTTGGGGTGAACGATCAGGGAGTTTGGGTCAAATCCACCCGGCCTGGCTACATATCCCTGGAGGTGACGGTTCAGGGAGAGGGGCTATACGGAAACAACGGTGTTTCTTTCGCCAACGCCCTGTTTTATGTGGGCAAATCCTACGAGATGAAAATAGGGAACGGATATGTCTATGGACGCATCAAAAGCCTCAAAAAGGTCCAGTGAGCTGGGGTTTGTGCTAAGCCTCGCGGCTTTTCTGGTGAACGGGATTTTATGCTGGTACAGGGAAAGCCGGCTGCACCGCATGATCCTGGCGTTTGCCCGGTTTAGCAAACGTCTTTTTTTCGGGAGCCGGATCTTAGAATTCATCCGCCGGAAGGAGTCGGCCACCCGGGTGTTGACGGAAAGCAGAGCGGGAAGGATGCTGACCGGGAGCTTTCGAGGCTTGGCGGGATGTGCATGCAGGATGGGTAAACCACTTCAGTTTAGTCTTGCAGGCCGGCTGGCACATGCCGCAGTCAAAGAATTTTCCGTGGTGCTGGGTCTTTATGTGCTTCTGCAGACTGCCATACCCCATCAATTCTGGTACAACGGGGTGAGTCTGGGGCTGGCTCTGGTTGTGCTTTCCCTCTATCTTTTTAAATGCGGCATGGAGAAAGACCAGGAGCTGGATCCCCTGCGATTGGACACGGCACTGCTGCTGTTCATGCTTACAGGGGCTCTTTGTGCTGTGACTTCCCTGGTGCTTCGGGACAGTGTCCGGATCTATGTGCTGAATCTGATCCCCATTGCCATCGTTCTGGTGATGGTGAATGCATTGCGATCGTCGCGGGACTTTCGTATTTTTACCGGATTCTTACTGACCGGTACCGTTATCGCCAGCCTGTATGGGTTTTTTCAGTATGCCATGGGGATCGAAGTGGATGAGACACTGGTGGATACCCTTGTGAGCGGTTCCATCCGGCGGCTTTTTTCTACCATGGGCAACCCGAACAACTACGCTGAGTATCTGCTTCTGTGCCTGCCCTTTTTTGCAGCCTCCTTCCTCAATGCGAAGACGGTCCGGACAAAACTGCTTGTCGGGTTCCTGGCGCTGCTGCCTCTGGGCAATCTGTACCTGACGTCCTCCCGGTCCTCCTGGCTGGGACTGGTGGTGGCGGCATGCGTGTTCCTGTTCATTACAGAGAGAAGACTGCTGCCGGTGCTGCTGCTGGCCGGGGCCGGACTGGTTCCGCTGCTGCCTGCTTCCATCCTGCAGCGGCTGGGTACGATCGGACGGGATTCTTCGAGCACCTACCGGCTTAAGATCTGGGACGGTTCTTTGCGTCTGCTGCGTGACTACTGGCTTACCGGGATCGGCCAGGGTCCGGCACCCTTTATGGCCCTGTTTCCCAACTATTCTACCTTGCGGGGAGTGGTCCATTCCCATATGCTGCCGCTGCAGATCTGGATTGAGACCGGGATCTCCGGTTTTCTGGCTTTTGTTTGGATGATGGGACGACTGGTTAAAAAGACCCTGGCCCACGCCTTCAGTGGAGCAGACCGGGAACGGACGGTACTCATGGCAGCGGCATTGTCCGGGCTGGCCGGTCTCATCTTTACCGGATCGTTTGAATATGTTTGGTTCTATCCGCGGGTGATGGGAATGTTCTGGATCGTGACCGGGTTTTTGATGGCTTTGCTGGGCGGTGACCGAAAACATGCAGCAAATTGACAGGGATCTGGCATTCTCTTTTGTGCCG
>DOHE01000049.1 GCA_003535395.1 Clostridiales bacterium
CATCACGGTATCCACTGAAATCATCTCTCAGCAGCCGCCCAAAATTCTCCTCTGCAGAACCTGGAGGCGGACCATAGTTGTTTGCCAGGTCAAAGTGGGTGATCCCCAGGTCAAACGCGCGCCGTACCATCGACCGCTGATTTTCCAGCCGATCCACCCCGCCAAAGTTGTGCCAAAGACCCAGTGAGATCGCCGGCAGTTTCAACCCGCTTTCCCCGCACCGATTGTACTTCATACTGCTGTATCTGTCCGGATTTGCTGCATAATTCATTTCAAATGCCACCTTCCAATTTATGATCCCACGTCAACTTTATTTATTGTAAATCTCCTGCAAGGTTTGATCCTATTTTTCACTGCAGTACGAAGTTGCAAACGTGACCACGTTCACCGGATCCCCGGCAAGAAACCGTTCCAGATTGGAAACCGCCACCTCCATCAACCTCACCCGGGCTTCCCGGGTAGCCCAGGCGATATGTGGCGTGATTATGCAGTTGGGTGCGGTTAGCAGCGGATTGTCCGCCTGCGGCGGTTCCGCTGACAGCACATCCAGCCCGGCTCCGGCGATCCGCCCCTGATGCAGGGCCTCTGCCAGATCCGCCTCATTGACCAGCGGACCCCGGGAAGTATTGATCAGAAAGGCGGACGGCTTCATCCAGGCCAGTTTTTCCCGATCCACCAGCCCGGCCGTTTCCGGGGTCAGGGGGCAGTGGAGGGTAACCACATCTGAATCTGAAAACAATTCCTCAAGATCACACCAGCGAACATCCCCGCCGCCGGCGCTTCCGGAGATGTTTTTCTGCGTCCGGCTGAAGACCCGGACCTGCATCCCGAAGGCGGATGCGATAGCAGCCACTTTCTGTCCGATCCGGCCAAAGCCAAGGATGCCCAGGGTCTTCCCCGCCAGTTCTGTCAGGGGAGTGCGGGTAAAGCTGAAATCTTTCGATGCCACCCAGTCTCCCGCATGGACTGCATCACTGTGCTGTTGCACATGCTGGCACAGTTCCAGCAGCAGGGCAAACACCAGCTGGGCTACCGAGTTCGTGCTGTAGGCGGGAACATTGGTGACTGTGATCCCCCGCTGCGCTGCTGCGTCCACATCCACAACATTGTAACCCGTGGCCAGCACACCGATATATTTCAGGCGGGAGATCCGGGAGAGCAACTCCCTGTCCAGGGGTGTCTTGTTGGTGAACACCGCCTCCGCTTCCTCGATCCTTTCAAGAATCTGGTCCCGGGTCGTCCTTTCATATACCTTAAGATCCCCGAGCCGGGCCAGGCGGGCCCATTCCAGGTCTCCCGGGTTCAGGGTGAATCCGTCCAACACCACGATTTTCATGCTGATCCCTCCATCTTCCCATACTGCAGGTGCAGATCTGCTGATTTGTGCAGAGGCCTGCAGGAAGATATATTATCACAGCTTGGGGGATTCGTCCCGGAAATCTGTAAAACAAATATCTGTAAAACGCAGTGATTTTTCAGTGGATCCGGGATATAATGCTCAATATTATCAGGTGTGGTTGGGAGGAAATTCCATGTATGCACCCATGAAGGATTATTTTAAGCCGGGTATTATCCATTTTATGGCTTATCCGGAGACGATGAAGGGAGAGGGGGAGATCCCCGGCACGGTGCAGAAGATCGCATCCGACCCGTATTTTCATGCCATCGAAGTCACCTGGATCCGGGATGCGGCGGCCCGCGCGCGGGTAAAACAGATTCTCGCGTCGTCCCGCATGACCGTGGCTTATGGGGCGCAGCCCCGGCTGCTCACGCAGAAGCTCAATATCAATGATCTCGACCCTGAAGGCAGGAGAAAGGCTCTGGACACCCTGCTGGAAGGAGTGGATGAAGCCCTGGAGCTTGAGGCTTCCGGCTTTGCCTTTCTCAGCGGGCCCTATGACCCGTCTTCTATTGAAGAATCCTACCGGGCGCTGGTGGCATCTACCCGGGAGATCTGCAGTTATGCCCGGTCCCGGGGCAATCTGCCGGTGCTGTTGGAAGTGTTTGATTTCGATGTGGATAAAAAGAGCCTCATCGGTCCTGTTTCCCTGGCCCGCAGGTTCGCTGAGGAAATAGCGGCGGACCATGCAAACTTCGGGCTGCTGGTAGACTTAAGCCACCTTCCCCTGCTTCGGGAAACCCCTCGGGAGGCGATCCTGCCCGTCCGGGAATTCATCCGCCATGCCCATATGGGCAACTGCGTGGTCCGGGACCCGCTGCATCCGGCTTATGGGGATGCGCATCCCCGGTTCGGCATCCCCGGCGGGGAAAACGATGTGCATGAACTGGCTGAATATCTCCGGGTCCTGCTGGAAGCCGGGTTCCTCAACACTTCCCGGCCGCCGGTGCTGAGCTTCGAGGTCAAACCCATGGCGGGGGAAGACCCGGAAGTGGTGATCGCCGGGTCCAAGCGGGTGCTGGACCTGGCCTGGGCAAAGGTATAGGGGCGGGCCGGGCCGTATCCTGTTTTCGCTGTATCAGCAGCTTCCCGTTTCCTTGGCCAGGCGGGTGATCTCCCTGAAATTTTCCAGGCTGACGCTGTCCGGCACCGAATGGTCGGAGGAAAAAATGTAGCCTCCGGATTGCTTCATTACCGGCACCACATTCCGGATCTCCGCCAGGATGGCCTCCAGATCTCCCCAGAGCACGGCATTGATCCCCCCATGGAACACCAGGTCCTTGCCGTACTGGTTTTTCAGTTTCAGCGGATCCATCCCTGCTTTGACTTCGATGGGATTGAGCGCATCCAAACCGCTCTCCACCAGTTCCGGTACCAGTGGCCGGATATCGCCACAGGAGTGGAGGTGAGTTTTCATCCCCTTGCTGTGCGCCCAGTCGATGGCCCGCTTGTGCACCGGCTTAAGGAGCTCCCGGTAGGTCTGCAGGGAGAAAAACTGGTTCAGCTTGTATCCCATGTCATCCGGCCAGCTGATGCAGTCAAAGGTATATCCCGCGGCCAGGATCTGTTCCGCCAGGGCGATATCCACATCCAGCCAGGTATTGAACATGTCCGAACACCATTCCGGATCTTCCAGCATGGCGATCAGCACCCGCTCCGTGCCCACCGCCCAGGAATGAGTCACATCAAACCCAAACCAGAAGCCCAGCTGGGTCCATTGTCCGCTTTCCTTCCAAACCGGATAATTTTTTTTAAGGCTTTCCCAGTTGATCCGGCCATCCCCGGAAAGCATGCGTTCCTTGGCGATTTTCCAGGATTCCCGGTCCTTGATGGTAAAATCCAGGAATTCCGGAGTGGATGTGGCGTGTTTCCAGTTCCGCAGGGTGGCACCCCAAGAGGTGGTATAGGTCCGGTAGGCTTCCGTTTCTTCCACCACTTTCGCAGGAAACCGGGGGCTGTTGTCCATGGAAAATCCGGCAACCTTGTCCAAACCAAAATAATCCCGGAAATCCATGCCTTTGGGCATGCCTTCATTTTGCCAGCGCTGGATGGTGGTTCCCCAGGGGGCATCGATAATGGGGACCCGGTCCGCCTCCTTATGCGCATACATCCGGCTGAACCGTTCCCATGATGTCATTTCCTTCATGATTCAAACACATCCCTTCCTCCGGTGCCGCAGGAGTCTTCGGTAAGGAGCCTTCGGTGCAGGGTTCACACGCAAGGGTTCGAGCCGGCCCGTTGCGGCAGCTGCGGAGCATGATATAATATTGCAGGAATCATATCACCCCGCAGCCGGGCTGTCGTTGCACAAATCGTATCATTGGTTGTACAAATCGGGCAGGCAGGTGACGCGGAACGGAAGGAGAGTACAATGGAATCGGTCGGCGTTTTTACACCCCTTCTTGACACCTGCTTTCCGGTGGTACGCTACTGCGCTTTGGACGACTACAATGCTCCCTGGGTCCTTGTGGAAAGGAAGATCCCGGATCACGAATTCCTTCTGATCACCCGGGGCCGTGCCCGACTCCACCTGGGCGGTCAGGGTGGCCAGGGCGGCCAGGGCGGTCAGGGTGNNGCGATGAAGAGGTGGCCCCCCGGGACCTGATCCTGTTCAAACCCGGCCTCCTCCACAGCATGGAGTCTACCGAACTGCCTTTTTCTTTTTACTGTGTCCATTTTGACCTGTATGTGCCTGCAGAACCGGCCGGACCGGCCCCTCTGGTGAATGCAAATCCCACGCCGCCCCGAGGGCCGCAACTGAAACTTGCCCGGGCGGATTTTCATTATCCGGATCACAGTGCGGTGGCGGATTTGGGAGAGTTTTACCGGATGCAGAAGATCTTGGGCAGCATGGTGGAAGTGCACCGGCAAAAATTCCCCGGATATCTGCTGGAACTGAAATCTCTTTTCTCGCTGTTTTTTCTGGCGGTATACAGTCAGGGGGCCGGCAGCTCCAGGATCCCTTCAGAACAGCGCTGGTTTCCGCCGGAGGTCAACCAGGTGATCCAGGAGATCTCCCGCTCCCCCGGAAGTGCCCCCTCCCTGACCGAACTGGCCCGGAAGGTGCATCTCCAGCCTTCATCCCTCAGTCATCTGTATAAGCGTTATACGGGCTGCTCCATCGCTTCCTTCATCCGCTTGAGCCGCATCGCCCTGGCCAGGCATCTTCTGCTGGAAACCCCGTTGAAAATGTCCGCGATTGCCGCGGAAACAGGCTTCTACGACCTTCACCACTTTTCCCGCGTCTTTAAGGAGCTGGAAGGGATCTCCCCCTCCCAGTTCCGGAATATGAAGTTCTAGCGAGGGCCGCGAAACTGCTCCCGAAAAAGTTGCCGGCGACAGCGGCCGGGAGGGCCGCCAGCAACAGCGACCGGGAGGGCCGGATTTACCGCTTGCCGTACCGATCGTAATGCACCTTGGCCGGATCATACCGGTCCACGACCTTGGGTTCCGTCCGGGGATACCCCACAGCGATGATGTTGAAGGGGATCCGGTCCTCCGGAATTCCCATAAGTTCCCGCATAAGGGAGATGAGCCGCTCCTTGGGATAGACCCCGCACCACACCGCACCCAGGCCCAGACTGACTGCTTCCAGCAGGATATTTTCCGTGACAGCGGCACAGTCCTGGGGAAAAAACCCATCGCTGATCCCGGACTGCATATCCGGGCAGGCAAGGACTATAATGGCCAGTGTGGCTTCCCGGCACATCTTGGCATACGGATGGCTTTCAGCGATCCTGTCCAGCATGCTCCGATCTGTCACGGCAATGAATTCCCATGCCTGGGTATTGCAGGCAGATGGTGCCTGCATCGCTGCCCGCAGCAGCTGCTGTGTCTTTTCCGGTCCAACCGGTTCCGAAGTAAAGGAACGTACACTGCGACGTTTGAAGATTTCGTCCATAAATATCGCCTCCTGTTAAATTTATTATAGCAGTAATATGCGGTTATGCATTCGGTTTCGGATATTTTCCAGGCTCCAGGCTCCAGGTTTCAGGCTCCAGGTTCCAGGTTTCAGGCTCCAGGCTCCAGGTTCCAGGTTTCAGGCTCTCCAACACTTTTGTCCATCACATTTTGGCAGCACATTGTTGCTTCTGCAGCACTTGACACATATCTGCCCACCGGTAAAATAATGATAATAAATCATGGAGGGATATAGGATGGCGGAGACGACCCTGAAATTCATGGAGCTTTGCCCTTGCATCCGGCGTGCCGGAAATCAGCGGCATCACAGTTTCAGGAACCGTAAAATCTATGACCATGAACTGCTTTACTGCATGAAAGGCCGGATGAAACTGATCATTGACGGCAGCGAATATATGGTCACACCCGGGAGTCTTTGCATGATCAAGCCGGACCGGTTCCATTCCATCCTGTTTGATGAGGATCATTCCGGTGATGTTTACTGGATCCATTTTGATTTTATATACAGAAATGACATGGAAACATTGAGTCAGTTTCTTGCATCCAGCAACTATGTAATGACTCTGGGGGAACTGCCTTGCAGGAATTTGATCCGGGATGATGTAAGCCTTGAAAACGGGATCTATTTCCCGGATGTGATGCAGGTAAAAGATCCCATGTTTATGGAAGATTCCTTTCAGATGATCGTCTCTCTGTACAATTGCCACCTGCCCCTCTGGCAGCTCACTGCCCGCAGCATTTTACTCAGTATCCTCAGGAACATGATCGAACAGATTTCAGAAAGCGAGAACTCCAACCCTTCCAGAAGAAGAATCCGTTATTCGGATATTATCAAGAATTATATCAGTGCCAATTATTTCAGAAAGATCCGCCTGGAGGAGCTGGCCAGAGAAACCGGGATCAGAAGTAATTATATCGGAAAAGTGTTTAAGGAGGAAACCGGGACCCGTCTGGTGGCCTACCTGAACGGTTACCGTTTGTATCAGGCAAAAAAGCTGCTGGAGGAAACAGATCTTACAATCGAGGATGTCTCAGAAATGGCGGGTTTCAATGATATTTACTATTTCAGCAAATCGATTAAAAAAATGTACGGATATTCCCCCACAGAACTTCGGCGTATTTGCCTGAAATCCAGGTAGCAGCTGCCTGCAGTAAAGGAGTCTGTGTCCGGAGAAAAGCATCGGCCGGCCATATCAGGCGCCTGCGTCCGGAGAAAAGCATCGGCCGGCCACATCAGGCGCCTGCGATCCTGAGCATCGGCCGACTACATCAGGCGCCTGCGATCCTGGGCATCCACATCGGTTCCTTCCCCAACTCCGCCCATATGTATTTCAATAATAACCGGGCTTTCAGATCCCGGAAATCCGGATCGTCCCACAAATTGTTTGCTTCCCCGGGATCATTTTGAAGATCGTACATCTCTCCGTACTCCCTGTTGAAATAAGCCGTGATTTTATATCTGTCATCAACATAGGTTTTGAGGTGGATCGTGGTGGGTTGGTGATGGTTTTCGCACAGCACCCAGTCTCTGGCTTTTTCGCTGCGCCCGGTCCAGACTTTGCTCTGGTCCACGCCGGTCATTGACCTTGGCACCGGTATACCGGCCATGCTTAAGAATGTCACAGGCAGATCCACCAGGGACTGCAGGGCATCCGATGTGGCTCCTGCGGGAACCACTCCGGGATGATTTACAATGAACGGCACCCGGATCATATCCTCATAATGAAACGGTCCTTTGGCAATCAACCCATGCTGCCCGATGAAATGCCCATGGTCTGTTGAAAACACCACGAGGGTGTCATTGGCAAGTCCCAATTCTTCAAGCTTGTCAAGGATCTTTCCTATATATTTGTCCATCAGGCTGATCATCCCGTAATACGTGGCGATATCCTTCTTCAGCAGTTCCCGGTCGATCCGGTGGGACTGAAAGCCGTGCATCCCATTGCCTTCTTTCTCCTGATACATGGAAAAATCAGGCTTGCTTTGCTGTGTCAGGGCAAAATGCGGCGGATTTTTTTCGTGTTCATTTTCCAGCATTTTCGGAACCGTTAGGGAGTCAGGATCATACATCGTATCCCAGGGTTCGGGCACCAGATATTTAGGGTGCGGATCAAAAAAGCTTGCCCAAAGGAAAAAGGGTTCTCCATTGTTCCTATACTCTTCCAAAGCCGCATGGGTCCGCTCTGCGATCCAGGCGTTATAATGATATTTTTCCGGGATCTTCCATTTATGCCGGTTCATGCGGTCAGCATTGCCCGTGGGGGGTAGAAAATAATCCCTCCAGTTGGCAAATCCTTTTTCTTCCATCCAGATCGCATAGTGCTGCCCCACATGGGCTTCATCGGTATGATTCCTGGCGAGTTCACACCGTTCAAATCCATAAAACGGCTGGTTGAATTTTTTCCAGAATTCCAGATCCTGCAATTTCGGGTAGGATTCCAGCGAAGGATATTCCTCTGTCCCCTTCAGCGGCTGAAAATGAGCCTTGCCGATCAACCCGGTTCTGTATCCGGCCTGAATAAAATCCTCTCCCACCGTATGCTCGGTTTCGGAAAGCTTGGTGCCCAAAGACCACGCGCCGTGCTGGCTTGGATATTTTCCGGTGATTATGGACGCTCTTGTCGGTGTGCAGGTAGGATTTGGGCAGTATGCTCTTTCAAACAGGGTGCCTTCCCTCGCCAGCCTGTCCAGGTTGGGCGTGGATATTTCTCTGTTGTTCACCCCCAGTGTATTCCAGTGCTGCTGATCGCTTGTAATCAGCAGGAAATTCGGTTTCTTTTGCTTAATCATTGGTTATCCTCCAGTTTTGTCATATGGGCATCAGGCAGCAGAATTTATTTAATTATATGAGTTTGCTTGCCGGCAGCAATGAATGAATACGCAATATTTGTAAAATTCAGAAAAAAAGTGACTCCGGGAAACCGGAGCCTCGAGGAGGTATATATTAAAAAGGAGGTGATAATGATGCGGTTGACTTGCTGATATCATCATAAATGTTTTCAGGTGCGAATGTGTTAAGAAATTTATAAAGTTTCATGAATTTTCCATGAACAAATTGCCGCATATGGTATAATCTGTCCAGACATCCAACGCTGATTCTGGCAGGAGTGGTAGAGATGAATTACACATTGTCTATAGGGATCGCGACGGTATTTTGTCTGTTGCTGCCTTTGGCCGACAGGTTTTGGCCGGACAAAACCGGTGTGCCGGTAAAACCCGGCGTGCCGGACAAAGCCGGCTCTTCGAACAAAGCCGGCTCCCTGGCAGATCCTGCAGCCAGGAAGGGGGCAACAAACAGCAAACTGCTGGAATTGCTGGTGCTGCTTTTTTCTGCCGCTTTGATCTTCCTGTTCAACAACCATCGCTTTGTGATTTACAACAACTATTCATACCTGGCCCAGTCCCTGCTGCAGGGGCGCCTGGATGTCCCCCAAATTCCGGATTACCTGGAATCGGTCAGTTACAACGGGACGACATACATGCATTTTGCTCCGGGTCCTTCCATACTCCTTCTGCCCCTGATCGCCATTTTCGGTATGGGATTCAATATCGGGATCCTGGCCAATCTCCTGGGTGCGTTCAATATCCTGCTTTTCTACCGCATACTGATAAAATTGGGGTTTGACGATCTGAAAGGCCGCCTGTGGCTGACCGCTTTGTTTGGTTTCGGCACTGTCCATTTTTTTCTTTCCGTCGTCGGGCATTCCTGGTTTTTGGGGCATGTGAGTGCTACCTTTTTTATTCTCCTGGCCCTTTTGCTGACAGTGGGGAAGGCAAAACGAGGGAAAGACCGTTGGTGTATTTTCCTGTTGGCGGGATTGGCTTACGGCATGGCCGTCACATGCCGGATGCCGCTGCTCCTGTCCGGGCTGCTGTTTCTGGGATTGATTCTTCTGGGAAAAAAGGCGGGCTGGAAAGGGGTTCTCCTGTTCGCTGCTGGAGCGGCTGTACCGGGAGGGCTGTATATGCTTTACAATTACCTTCGGTTTGACACCATCCTCGATTTAAGCTATGTCCTCACCTTTGCTAAAGACCGGCCGGAGATGACGGGAGGACCGCTGCAGCTGCAATTTGTTCCTTACAATTTATATTCCATGTTCATCCTGTCCCCGGAATTCACCCAGGGATTCCCCTGGCTCAAGCCCTCGCTGGCCGGCGTATCGCTGACCTTCACTTCGCCCGCATTGTTTGCGGCCGTGATGGCCCGGGGGGAAAAATGGATGGTCGGCCTCTTATGGCAAACAGCGGGGCTGACGGCGCTGCCGTTCCTGCTCAACTATGGCAATGGGATGGCCCAGTTTGGTATGCGGTATGCCATGGACTTCATCCCATTCCTGATGATCCTGGCTGCAATGGGTTGGAAAAAGATGGGCATGTACAGAAAAGGGCTTATTTCCCTATGCATTTGGCTGAACATTTGGGGCGTTCTGTACTGGAATGCCTATTATCTTGCGTAACGGCGCCTTCGGATCCAAACCGCCAGCAGGATCAGGGCGGCCAAGGCACCCACCCCCAGGATAATAACGATCCATATACTGATTTTTCCGCCCTCCGCGGCGGCCGCAGTTTTCGGGATATCCCTGGCTTCCCGGATCAAAAGGTCGATGGCAGCTTTATCCTGAATATTCCCGCTGGCGTCTGTCACCACCATGTCGGCCCGGTAGTCCCCTGCAGGCATTCCTCCGGTGTCCCATATGAAACTGCAGGCCGCGTCGCCGCCTAAGCTTTGCAGTACCTGCATGGGCAGATTTCCGACGCTTTCCCCCGTGTCCGCATCCCTCACATCCGCCTGGGCGACAACATCCAGGGGCTGGGCCGCATTATGGAGGGAGAGAGTCAATGTGACCTTGCTTCCTGCAGGATAGAGTTCCCTGTCGGTGGCGACACCGGTGATCTGCACAGGAGTTGCTGTTTTCTCTATTGAAAAGACATATTGCCTGTAAAAGGCCGCATCCAGGGTGTCCGGGTCGTAGTAGAAGGGAAAGATGGAAACAGCCAGGGTTGTGGTGTTGTTTGCATTATCCAGGATCTGCCATTTAAAAATTTCCTGCGGGTACCATCCGGATTTCATGGCAACCGGCACTTCGGGATCGTCCTGAAGGATCACCACGGGTAGTTGCAGCCCGGCAACTGTGATCCGCCCAGTCCTTTCCTGCATCAGCACATGCTGCACCCTTACCCCGGCCGGATAATCCCACGTCTGCACCCAGTACGGCACCCGCGGTCTGCCCTCTTCCGTCATCAGGATCTCACCGCCCGGAAGGTCCACATAATCCAGTCCTTCCCGATTCGTAACCATATAATCCGGGATTTCAACAGTTTTGACATCAATGTCCGCAGCGGAAACTGAGTTTGCAGCAATTGCCAAGGATGACGATGACAGCACCGGAGGCAGCACCGGAAGCAGCACCAGCATCAGCACCAGCACCAGCCGCATCAGCACCAGCCGCATCATAATCACAGGAAAACCTGTCTTCCGCATAGAAATCACCTCCGGCCATATTTTGGATCACCATACAGGTTGTAATACCGTATGAAATGATACCAGGTGCCCAGCGCTGTCAGGTCCGTCTTCATAGTGTGCATCATGTCCCCGATGCTTTCTCCCGCCGACCAGTAACGCCAGAGTTTTACTGTGATCAATTCGTCCATTTGCCCATAGCTCATGACTTCTGTGGCGCCCAGGTAAACAGCCGCACCGTTCTGGAGAATGCACTCGGAAATGCTGGGATTGTCATTGAGCACGGTTCCAGTGGCGGGGTCGGTATGCGGGCCGATCGTGTAGTTGCCGGTTTCGCAGGCAAAAGCCATGACAATGGGATTGCGGCCGCCAAAATTCATGGTACCGACTTCGCTGCCGGATCCGACCCAATCCGTCAGGGCACCCGCCCAGCCCCCAGGATCGCCATGGCCATAGAAGCAAACCAGATCCTGTCCTCTTGCCGCCGCCCGCTTGATGTCGCTGCTTCGCGCCTGTTCCATGGCCCGCCGGTCCGCACGGTATATGTAGGACCAGGGAGGGTAGGTCCCTCCACGGCTTCGATTTGCTGCCTGGATGGCTTCGCCGCGGGTTTTCGCCATAGCCAGCCGGCTTTCACTGAAAATCGTATCCGCGGATGAGGTCATTTCCAGCAGGGACAGGTCCGCCAGCTGGCGTGTAGTGACGCCGATGGTTGCGGAGCCAAGATCGCTCGCTGACAGGGGTCCCCGCGGGGAGGCCTCCTCCCACAGCAGCCACGCAGTCAATTCTGCCAGCGTGAACATCCGATCCGATTCGCTGCGCATCAGCATGCCCTTCATCACATCCCACATAACTCCGTTCAATCCCAGGCTTCCACTTTTGCTGCTGATCCAGGAATTCGCATGATTAATCGCGTCATCCTTTGTCGTCCCG
>DOHE01000029.1 GCA_003535395.1 Clostridiales bacterium
ATTACACCAACGGTTCCTACCGGATGGGGTTCGCTGCTTCCATGAAGTCGCTTTTCCTTACCGGGCTGTTTTTTGGACTGGGGGCGGCTTCAAAGTGGATCGGAATATACGCCGGTGCTGGATTGGCCGTTATTTTTTTCCTTGCCAAGCTTCGGGAATACCGGGAGTATATGCGATGGGCCAAATCAGGAAATCCGCCTCAGGAGAAGTGGCATAAGGACTATGTGCCCTATTACCTGAATCTGACTCTGCTCTTATGCCTGATTTTCTTCGTACTGATCCCGGGGATCGTTTACGTGGCCTCCTATGCACCGTATCTGAAAGTGCCCGGCAGCACTCTGAAAACAGTTTGGGAGAACCAGGTGTATATGTTCAAATACCATGCCCGGGACGTGCTGGATGCCGAGCACGGTTTTGCATCCCCCTGGTGGTCCTGGCCGGTGGTGGCCCGGCCTATGTGGTTCTACGAGGGCAGCGGACTGCCGGAAGGTCTCACTTCCACCATCGTTACCATGGGGAATCCCCTGGTCTGGTGGGGTGGATTTGCTTCTCTCATTGCAGCCATCGTGATCTCCATCCGGCGCAGGGACAGGGCCATGATACCGGTTTTTGCTGCCTATGCCTTCCAGTATCTGCCCTGGATGTTCGTTGAACGGGTCGTTTTCATATATCATTATTTTTCCGCCGTGCCTTTCCTGATCCTTTGCATCGTCTACGTGATGCGGGCAATGCTCCAGAGCGGAAGAAAATGGGTAAAATATGCTGTACTTGCCTATCTGGCTGCGGTGGCGCTGTTGTTTGTCATGTATTATCCGGCCATATCCGGAGTGACCACCAGCCGGTGGTTTGTGGATGTATTCCTGCGGATCATTCCGGGGTGGGATTTTTAAAACGAGCGAGGGGTGTGGATATGGAAAACGTCAAATACTCAGTCGTTGTTCCGGTTTACAATGAAGAGGAAGTGATCCGGGAAACCTATAGACGCTTGAAAACAGTCATGGATGGGATTGGGGAAACCTATGAGATCCTGTTTGTCAATGATGGAAGCCGCGACAGGACCGCAAAGTTGGCGCAGGAGATCTGCAGGCAGGACCCTGCCATCCGGCTTATCGATTTTTCCCGGAATTTCGGACACCAGGTCGCCATCACCGCCGGGATGGATTATGCCTCGGGGGATGCGGTCATTGTCATTGATGCGGATCTGCAGGATCCGCCGGAAGTGATCCCGGCCATGATCGCCAAGTGGAAGGAGGGCTATGAGGTCATCTATGGAAAAAGGCTGAAACGCAAGGGAGATACCCTGTTTAAGAAGATCACAGCGCGATTTTTTTACCGCCCCCTCCGAAGCATGACGGAAGTGGATGTTCCAGTGGATACCGGCGATTTTCGCCTCATCGACCGGAAAGTGTGCGAAGCGTTGAAAAAGGTGGGAGAACGCAACCGGTATGTAAGGGGACTGGTCAGCTGGATCGGTTTTCGTCAGATCGGGGTGGAATTCGTCCGGGAAGAACGCTTTGCCGGGACGACCAAGTACCCGCTCAAAAAAATGATCAGGTTTGCCGCAGATGCCATCACCTCCTTTTCCTACAAACCATTGAAGCTTGCCACTTATGCCGGATACATTCTTTCCATTGCCAGTTTTATCTATTTGCTGTTTGTGCTGGCGGAGCGGATCTTTGTGGGAGGGACTGCGCAGGGCTGGGCATCCATGATCGCCATCAACCTGTTTTTCAACGGCATTATCCTGATCATGTTGGGCATTATCGGAAGCTATATCGGCAGGATCTATGATGAAGCCAAGGGCAGACCCCTGTATTTGGTACGGGAATTTGTCAATTTCAGCCCGGAGATCAAAGAAACGGGAGGTCGCTGACAGCAAGCCGGCAGATGGGAAGGGGGACCGGAAGCGGAAATACCTTCAGCCTTTGGGCATATAATGTTTATGACCGAAGGGAGGGATCGAAAGTGCCGGCCTTTGACTTTTCCAATACCATGGACCTGCTTCCGGGGATCATCCGAGCTATCAGCATGGAAATCAATGCCTGTGCCTACTACATGGCGCTTATGGAAACAGCACCCGGGAACACGGAGAAGGAACTCATCAGCCGAATGATCGAGGAGAATATACTGGGATGTAATCTGTACAGGGATGTATATGAAAAACTGGCAGGATGCCCTCCAGTGATTTTGACCCCCGAAAGCCCGGAAATCGAGAATTTTGAAAAAGGGATCTCCAATGCATTCATGGATGAGACCCGGGCTTACAGATTATACAGAGATTTGAGCAACCGCAATCCGGATGAATTCATTCGCCGGATATTATTATCCTCCATGTCCGACAAGGAGCAGCATGCGATGCGGCTGCTTTTTATGGGCGCCTATTCCGGTTCCCGGGAAGAACAGGAGGTGGAACGTTAGATCCTATTTGGCTAAATATCCGGCTGCCGCAGATGACAAGCAGCAGCCGGAACATCACTTGACGATGACAGCGGCTGGAGCAGCTGGAAAATGATTGTTGAGACGAACAGACAGTTATGCTATACTGACTTTCATATACTGACAGAAAGGAAAAAAGTATGATCCACATTGGAAAAAATATTGCCTGGACAGGCAAAAAAGATCCAGGTTTGAAGTCCTTTCATGGAAACGAACTGTCTACTCACAGAGGAACAAGCTATAACTCCTATCTGATCCGGGACCGCAAAACGGTTTTGATCGATACGGTGTGGACTCCTTACGCGGATGAATTTGTCGATCAGCTGGAAAAAGAAGTAGGGATAGCAAATTTGGACTGCCTGATCGTGAATCACTGCGAAACGGATCATGGCGGCAGTATCGCCCGCCTTCTTGAAAGGAAACCGGACATTCCGATCTACTGCAGTAAAAACGGAGCGGATATGATACGCAGGCATTTTCACAAGGACTGGGACTTTCATATCGTCAAAACAGGGGATACGCTGGACATCGGTGAAGAAACCCTGGTTTTTGTTGAAATGCAGATGCTGCACTGGCCGGACAGCATGCTCACCTTTGCGAAGCAGGCAGGGATCGTATTTTCCAATGATGCTTTCGGACAGCACTATTCACCTGACGGCCTGTACAATGATGAAGCAGATGTCACCAGCCTTTATGAAGAAGCAATCAAGTACTATGCTAACATTTTGAGCCCTTTCAGTCCGTTGGTCCTGAAAAAGATACAGCAGATCTCCGCAATGGGCCTGGATATCCGTATGATTGCTCCAAGCCACGGCGTAATCTGGCGGGAAAACCCGGGCCAGATCATTGAAGCATATGCACGGTGGGCGGATCATTATGCGGAAGACCATATCCTCATACTTTATGGAACCATCTGGGGAGCTACTCAGACAATGGCACAGGCCATTTCTGAAGGGATACTGAAAACCGGGATCCCCTGCAGGCTGATCAATGCAGCTTATACAGACCGGAATGACCTGGTCACGGAAGTGTTCAAAGCCCGGGGCTTGATCATTGGCAGTTCCACACTGAACAATCATCTGACAGCTGGTATTTCTGCCATCCTGGACGAGATGAAAAGCCTGAGAATCAAAGGCAAAAAAGCAGCTGCATTCGGCAGTTACGGCTGGAGCGGGGAATCCGGGAAGCTGATATCCTCCAGGCTGGAAGAAACAGGGAATCCAGTGATGATCGACCCATTGATGATCAACTACAGACCGACCAC
>DOHE01000136.1 GCA_003535395.1 Clostridiales bacterium
GGAAATTTGACTTTCCAGTCGACTGGGTGTATAATCCCAGGAAATTACCAAAAGCGGAGGATACATTTTGCAGAGATCCGGAATGCGCGGTTGTTTAAACAGATTGATACAGACCCGGATGCCCGTGCGCATTCCTGCATACTTTGTTTTTATTGGATTGCTGCTGGCAGGGTTGATCGTTTTCAATCTGAAGAACATGACCGTTATGAAAGATGGAGTTGTGATTTCCTTTAAGACCCTTTGTACGTTGACAGGCGATGCTCTGCGCAGCAAAGGGATCGTGCCTTCGGATCAGGATTACGTGAGCAGCAGACCGGATGAGCGGTTAAAGAAAAACAATACAATATACATCAAAACAGCGGTCCCCATCCAAATCGAGTATGACGGCAGGACAGCTGTTTTTCATACCTGGAGGGACAGAGTCCGGGAAGCGCTGCAAGACAGCGGGATCGGGTATACGGACAGCGACAGGCTGGAAGGGGCCCTTGCTGCGGATCCAGTGGTCCGGGGGATGCAGGTCAAAGTGATACGTGTTCAAAAAAATATACTGACCGATACAGAGCCCATCCATAAATCCATCCGTTTTGTCAACAATTACCTGCTGGGCAAGGGCATTGAAAATATGCTTGCTCCCGGAGAAGACGGATTGAACGAAAAGACCTGGGCCGTGCTGCTCGAAGATGGAAAGGAAAAGTCCAGGGTCCTGATATCGGAAAAAGTGCTCAAAGAGCCCCGGGAAATGGTCATCGAACGGGGAGCGGCCAATACCGGATTCACAAACCGCGGTGAATCATTCCGTTATTCAGAGGTCTATGACATGAACGCCACCTGTTATACCCTGGCCTACGAAGAATGCGGCAAATACCCGGGAGATCCCGGATATGGCATCACCGCTTCCGGTATTCCGGCCCGGCGGGGCATTGTAGCCGTCAATCCGGCAGCGATCCCCTATGGGACCCGTTTGTATATCGAAACAGCAGACGGCAGCGGTTATCCGGATTACGGATATGCTGTGGCAGGGGATACGGGGCATCTGGGGACCAGCCAAATCGATTTGTTTGTTGATGAGCAAAGGGAAGCATTCATTTGGGGGATCCGTCCTGTCCGTGTTTATATACTTCTTCCGTAGCAGCATCAGGTAGGGATGTATGGATTTTGATTTTAAGCCTGTCAAGTCACTGGGGCAAAATTTCCTTTTGGATATGAATATTGCCGGCAAAATTGTCCGGGAGGCAAATATCGGGCCTCATGATCTGGTCATTGAAATCGGACCCGGTATGGGAGCTTTGACTATGCATATAGCCGGAAAACCGGGCTGGCTGGTCGCAGTTGAGATCGATGCCCGTCTGGCACGGATGCTGGCACAGTCCCTTCAGGGGTTTTCCTGCTGGACGATCCTTCAGCAGGATATTCTGAAACTGGACCTGCGAAGCGGGATCATGGAAGGTGTAATACGGGAAGCAAAAAACGGATGTTTGGGAGAGTGTCCGGACCCACTGTTTGAAGGGGAAAAAGGATCCCGGGGGATCAAGGTGATCGCCAATCTTCCCTATTACATTACCACCCCGGTGATCATGAAGTTTTTCGAAGAAGCCCCCCGGGTGCCGGATCTTATGTTGCTCATGGTCCAGCGGGAAGTAGCGGACAGACTGGCGGCAGTGCCGGGGACAAAAGCATACGGAGCCTTGTCCATTGCGGCGCAGGTGCGAATGCAGATCAAAAAAATCATGAATGTACCGCCTTCCTGCTTTCGTCCCACGCCGGGCGTGGATTCCTGCGTGATCCGTTTTGAGGCGCGCAGGGAACCCCTGTTTCCTATGCCGGATCCATCCTTGTATTTTCGAATCGTAAAAGCAGCCTTTGGTCAACGAAGAAAAACTCTTGCGAATGCGCTGACCAATGCACCCGATATGGGCATGGACCGACAGCAGATCAGCATGCTGCTGGCAAAGGCGGACATCGATCCGGTACGGAGAGGGGAATCCCTGTCCCCCGCTGAATTCGGGATGATTGCCCAACAGTACGCCAGCTGGCAACAGTATGCCCGAACGGGGGAGCAAAGCCATGAATCGGAAGCCTGATCACGGCATATCCATGGTAACAGCGGACAAACAAAGCAGGTGATGAAATGAGAAAGTATGCAATGTTCAAATCAATGGCATCCGGATATGTCCGCGATCCCTCAGTCGGCCCGGCAAAAGGGTTTGCGATTCTTGACGGACTCCGGCTTCGGCTGGAAGTTGAAAACTTGTGGGATCAGCCGACGGGATACGGAATCTATTTTCTGGTCCGGCAGGCCAAAGAAAAAAAGTGGATGAAGGCCGGATCTCTCAATACACTGCGCGGACGCGGCCATTTTGAGATCCAGCTGGCAGGCAATTTACTAAATCCAATGGCGCTGATCATCCGGGAGGAGCAAGGGCCTGTATCCGGGTGGCGAAAAAAAACAGCCCTCTATACCGTGCTGTCTGAAGAAGCGGGAAAGGCGGAAGACTGGCCGGCTCCGGAAAACGGCACAGCCCGGACCGGCAGGGCATTTTCAAGCACAAGCGTACAGCATATATCCATTCCTAAGACCCTGAAAGAGGAGATTAAACATGCAACTCCCGCTGTGAAGCAGGCGGAGCCGGAACCGGCCCTGGCAGCTCAAG
>DOHE01000048.1 GCA_003535395.1 Clostridiales bacterium
TTGAGTTGCAGGACTGCTTTATCGTAGGAGAAAAGTTCCGATCGCTCGCGGATGAGTCCCCTGTTCCTATTCAGCGACTCACAGAATATCCTCTTATATTCCTTGAGAAAAAAAGCAATACCCGTTTGTACCTGAATCAATGGTTAAAATCAATAGGTGTTGAACTGGAGCCGGAGATTGAACTGGGAAATCTGGACCTCATGCTGCAGTTTGCTCGGTTAGGTTTGGGTGTTTCCTGCGCTATACGAAACTTTATCCGGGAAGAACTGGATAATGGGATTGTTTTCGAAGTGAAAACTATAGAAACTATTCCACCCCGTTACGCAGGGGTTGCTTACCTCAAAAGCGTTCCCCTATCCCCAGTAGCAGCGCGGTTTTTAAAATTGCTTATCGAAGAATAATCTTGTCAAGGATACCAAATTTACCCACTTTTATGTTCACACCCTTCTTGACACAGCCTTAATGGCCGTATACAATAGGCCGTGTACGTACACTATTCTTCTGTTAAGAGAGGTAAACTATAATGGAATGGACAAAAACCAAGGAAATCTCCTTCCCGTTAGGGGGAATCGGGACTGGGTGCATCGGACTATCCGGCAACGGTCGTCTCATTGACTGGGAAATCTATAACCGGCCCAACAAGGGAGGCCTTAATCGTTACAGTCACTTGGCAGTGAAGGCAGAAGGGGTAGATTCCGCAGGCATGCCGACAAGGGTATTGGATGCCCGGATTTTAAATGGAGACTTGCCCCCTCCCTATTCAGGAGATATGTCCGATGGAGGAAAATATACCGGGTTTGGATTTTCAGTATGCCAGTCAAGTATGGCAGGTTTTCCCCATTTTAAGGAAGCGAGATTTGATGCGGAATATCCTATAGCAAAAATTAGGTTCAGGAATGAAACGTTCCCAGGGGAAGTAATGCTGACGGCATTCAATCCTTTGATCCCTTTAAATGATCATGATTCCAGCATCCCTGGAGCGTTCCTTCAGGTTTCATTCCATAATACGGGAATTGAACCGATCCGGTACACTGCTGCACTCACTGCATGCAATCCTTCACATGATCCAAGTCCATCTTTCAACGATGCCGGTTCCATCCAGGGGATCCGATATATTCGTTTGGGCACGACTTTGCAGGATAAACTCGATCCATTATATGGTGAACTTTGCATAGCATCTGAAGACCTCGGACAGGTTAGCCAGCAGATTTACTGGACCCGAGGGCGACGCAGTCCGGAGGTTTTTTGGAAGGACTTTACTCGTCCGGGTAACATTAAGGATCGCGTTTATGATCAGCCGGGTAAAGGAGACCATGCCACTCTTGGTTCCAGCCGGGTGTTGGAGCCGGGGGAAGAGTGCGTTATACGTTTTGTGCTTACATGGCATTATCCAAACTGCTCCAACTACTGGAATCCCATGAAAACTGAAGAGCCTGCGTCCTCTACCTGCACTGATAGTTGCTGTCCTGAGAGGAAGGAACTCCTGAAAACATGGCGCAACTTTTATGCAACAATCTATCCCGATGCAATACATTCTGCTGTTTATTCGATATGTAACTGGGACAGGTTAATGCAGGAGACCTTCCTCTTCCACGATGCATTGTTTAATTCAACCCTGCCAACGCATGTCCTAGACGCCGTTTCTGCCAACATTTCCATACTGAAGACCCCAACTTGTCTCCGGCTGGAAGACGGTTCCTTCTATGGGTTTGAAGGCTGCTCCTGCAGTGCGGGATGCTGCGAGGGCTCATGTACTCATGTATGGAACTATGCCTATGCCCTGCCTTTCCTGTTCCCCACCTTGGAACGCTCTATGCGGGATCTGGACTATCGGTACAATATCCGGGAGAATGGTGGCATGGGATTCCGCCTTCAACTCCCCCTGGGCCGTCCCAGCTCGCGTTTCCGCCCCTGTGCCGACGGGCAATTGGGTGGGGTTGTCAAAGCCTACCGGGATTGGAAAATATGCGGGGATGACGGTTGGCTACGCAAAAACTGGGACGCCATTCGCCGCAGCCTGGAATTTGCCTGGGCGCCAACGAATACTGAAGCATGGGATCTTAATCGGGATGGAGTATTAGAGGGAAGGCAGCACCACACTCTGGATACGGAATTATTCGGGCCTAATTCCTGGCTCACCGGGTTTTACCTGGCTGCCCTCAAAGCAGGTGCCGAAATGGCAGAATATCTGGGAGAAAAAGAAAAAGCCGCTGATTATCTGAATCTATTTAAACAAGGCTGCCGATGGGTGGATGAAAACTCGTTTAACGGGGAATATTTTTATCAAAAAATTGACTTGAAAGACCGGGAAATCATTCGGAGATTTGACAAGGAAGCCAATGCAGCGGGCGATGCAGCACTGACATATTACTGGGACGAAGATTTGCAGGAAATCAGGTTCCAAATTGGAGAAGGCTGTGGAATTGATCAGGTGGTGGCACAGTGGCATGCAGACTTGTGCGGGTTGGGTGATATTTTCAATGCAGACAAGGTGCAAAGTGCTTTGCAATCTATTTATCGGTATAACTACAAAAGAGGATTCCGAAATTATGTTAATACATGTCGCATATATAGTCTCAATGATGAATCCGGCGTTGTGATCTGCGACTGGCCTGAGGGTAAATACAGGCCTGCGGTACCGATATCGTATTCAGAAGAGACCATGTGCGGTTTCGAATACGCCTTTGCTTCACATATGATCCTCCGGGGAATGGCAGACGATGGACTGGAAATTGTTCGTTCTGTCCGAGACCGGTTCGATGGAGAAAAGCGCAATCCTTGGAATGAATTCGAATGCGGCAGCAACTACGCCAGGTCTATGGCCAGCTATACCCTTCTCATAGCATTGAGTGGTTTTCAGTTCGACATGCGGAAGAGGATGATAGGATTCTTTCCAGTACGAGCGGAGGCAGACCTCGGGAAACCATACAGTTGCTTTTTCTCCATACATACAGGCTGGGGGACATTAAATATTGAAGGTAACCAGGTAGCAATTCAGATCCTATACGGAGAGCTGGCTTTACGGGAAGTCCGGCTGCCAAAACCGGGGCCCTGGAATACATTAGCATACAGAGATCCCGATCTCTTTTTGGGAGATGAGAGACTGCAGGATTACAAAACAGTGTGCACCAAGGGGCAGATCACACTCTTTTTTGATAAAGGAATTGTTATTCACAAGGGCAACTCATTGGTTATGGTAATGTAAGTAGCAATAGCTAAATCAAGAAATTTTGTTTTGGGAGTAAAGGAAACAGAAGAAAATGAAAAAGGAGCCAGAAGCAAAGCCTGTGCGAGGAATCAATAGTAACCACATTGCCTTGGCCTGCGGTGTATCGCAGGGAACGGTAGACCGAGCGCTAAATAATCGGCCAGGCATCAATTCGGAAACCAAAATGCGCATATTGGAAACCGCCCGAAAAATGGGATATCGCCCAAGCCAACTTGCACGGAGCCTGGTCAAAGGAGAATCCATGACTATCGGGCTGGTATTATTCCATTTGAAAAACCAGTTTTTTTCTCAGCTTGCAGAGGCTATTGAAATTTTTGCACGTGAATATGGATACTTCACATACCTTACCTTAACTCATAACAAGTACGAAACAGAGAAAGCATGTATCGATCACTTATACGGAAGGCGGGTAGACGGATTGATCCTTTGTTCTGCTGTTAAAGATCCAGGATATGCAGCCTACCTTGGAAGCCTTAATACACCTGTCGTGGCAGTGGGAAATCGCCTCCCTGGAGGATTCCCCTTTGTCGGGATCGATGATCGTGCCGCTATGCGGGACATGGTTCGTTCTATAATCCACCGGCCGGAGAGAGGGGGCATACAGCGGATCTACTATGTAAGCCCCGCATTGGCGAACGCAGATAATGAAAACATCTGGGCTCAAGAGCAGCGTTACGCAGGATGCCTGGAAGCTGCTTCTGAAATATTCCCAGGTGAGTCAAAAGACTTGCAGGTCGTGCCGATCAGCCGAAGTGATTATCTTCAGGCACTAGAAGAAGTAGATATTAGAAAGAATATATACAGTGCCGTCATATGCGGGAGTGATATACATGCTATTGAGGTACAGCGATATTTTCTTCAAAAAGGATGGCAAATCCCAAAGGATCTTGTTGTAGCAGGCTTTGATCATATAGAGATGCTAAAATACCTTCAGCCAAGCATCCCTAGCGTTGGATACCCATTGTCAGAAGCTGGCAAAGAAGCAGTGAGAGTTCTTTTAGAAATGATAAAACAAAACCAGAAAGGATCCAAGAATAAACCCGGCGATATAATACTTAAACATAATTTGATTATTTAGCGCCTGACACACTTGCAGCCGCTCGTTTGTAGTCGATATTTATATGTTGCATGCGTTGTGTGTCAAAAGGTTGACATCACAGGATGCCGGTGCTATGTTAATCCATATGATCACCAAAACAACCATCAAAACGATCCTTGCGAGGGGAGAATCACCATGATCCATCCAATCACACAAAAACGGAATTCTTTGGACCGTACGCTCCGCTGCCTGAAAAAAGGCTCCATCACCATCGGTTTTCTGGGAGGATCCATTACAGATGGGCGCCCTCGATGCAACTGGCCGGAACCTGTCACACGCTGGTTTATAGAAACATATCCCGGGCTGCGCGTTGCATCAGAGAATGCGGCTATCGGTGCAACGAACAGCACTTTGGCTGTTTTCCGGACCCAACGGGACATCATCGACCGGAACTGTGATCTGGTTTTTGTAGAATATGCTGTCAATGACAGCGGGCTTCCTGAAAATCAAAGAAATTGCGCCAGGGAGGGCGTGATTCGAAAACTGTTGCGCGCCAATATCGATGTGATCCTAGTTTATACATATTTTCAGCCGATGTACGAGGATATGAAAGCGGGAAAGGTCCCTGCCACGATCGCAGGCTTTGAAAAACTGGCAGAGCGTTATAAGCTCAATTCCGTTTGGATGGGTCTCCAGGCATGGCAGGAAATCCAGCGCGGGAGGATGAACTGGAAGGAATTTTTGCACGATGGCCTTCATCCCGGCCCTTTAGGCAGCCTTTCCTACAGCAGGGCTGTGATCTCTTTGCTGCAGGATGTGCTGTGTGATGCCCAGCAGTCTTTCAAGGGATCGCATCCTGAAGATGCCGCAGATCCCGATCCCACACTTCCCGCTCCCTTGTATCCGCTGAACTGGGAAAAAGCATCCACTTTTTCCTTTACGGATGTCAACTTGATTGGCCCATGGGAGATCCGGCGCTGCACTACGCTGGCCTGGATCGACCAAACGCTGGAAACCGCCGCTGTCGGATTGGGGGCCACGCTACTGTTGAATTTCCATGGCCGTGGGATTGCACTGGGATTCGATTACGGCAAAAAATCTGCAACATTTCAATATCGGTTGGATCAGGGTGACTGGAACAGAGAATCCACAGAAAAACCTCCCTGGGCCCCGGATGCAGACGGCTGGTTCCGGTGTATCGTGCTCAGAGATGACCTGAGCGATGGAGAACATACCATTGAAATCGAGCCCTTGCATGGAGACATGGGAAATGCACTTTCCAGCACTTTCCGCCTTGGGTTGATCGGTATTATCCGCTGAATTCAAGAGCCTGCGGATCTGTATCGGTCAGCAGGCTTCCTTATTCCTCTAAAACACCAAGCCATCGATGTTTAGCGTATGAGTCGCAGGATCATACCGGGCACTGTATTTCAATTCATTCAGGTATTCTGTGAAAAACCCAACAGGAGCCTGAATCGTATGATTCAGTATTTTGAAGGGTGATGCAATTTTTACGACCTTGTCTTCAATTGAAAATTCCTTTTTACCCACTTGGATAATCGACGATTTACNNACAGTCAGGTCTTCAATTTGAAATTCCTTTTTGCCAACCTGGATAGTCAGCAACTTGCCGGCTTTTTTTACTGTGATCGTGTCTCCGCTCTGCCTGCATTCCGCACCCAGGGAAACCAGAACTTTTTCAACGGGGATGTAAGGGGTATTACCGTATATAACAGGCATCTCCTCGAAAGCGATCCTGCATTCATTGATATAAACATTTACCGGATAATCACCAAAATAATCCATCGTTTGCA
This sequence comes from Clostridiales bacterium, assembly GCA_003535395.1. Classification (GTDB taxonomy): domain Bacteria; phylum Bacillota; class Clostridia; order UBA8921; family UBA8921; genus UBA8921. The sequence continues at coordinate 6,083 of DOHE01000048.1, forward strand.
AAGGCCCGAACGGTTCATATCTTTTTATCAATACATCCAATCGTTCGTTCAATTCCAGCATGGTGCTGCTGTATTCCTCTCTATTTGCCAAGTTATTGATTTCATCCGGGTCCTTTGCCACATCAAACAGCTGAAGTTCTCCTGTGCTGAGCGCCTTGGTATACCTCATCCCTTCCTTGGTCATGATCGACTTTACAGAATTGGAATCGATCATGACCGCATCCCATTTTTCAGCCACAGGCTCACCATATAAATAACCATAGAAGGATTTCCCCTCCAAAGACGGATATGTTTCCTGTGGTATACCGGCTATATCCAGGAAGGAAGGGAAAAAATCCAGGGAAGATATGAGGTCATCGACCTCAGCATGCCGGATACCGCCCCCTGCAGCCACCAAAGGCACCCGGACGCTTTTGTCATAATGGGGAAGATATTTGGCAATCAATCCATGATCCCCCATCATATACCCATGATCGGATGTGAACAGAATGATCGTATCCTCCCACAAATCGTTTGTTTTGACATAGTCGATGACCCGCTGTATCTGATCATCCATCATTTTTACTTTTCCATGATAATAAGCACGCATTTTCCTGATATCTTCCGGGCTGTCTGCGATTTTTTTGAAATTGAGCCATTCCTGATTCGATTTCAAATACTGTATTCCTTCTTCCGCCCATTCATTTTTTACCGGCTCAGGCATATCCTCCGGCCTGAACATCGTGCTGTAGGGAGCAGGAGGATCATAGGGATCATGCGGGTCTACATAGGAAATCGAGCATAAAAATGGTTTATTATCCGGATTCATTGCCTGTTTTCCCAGGTATTCGATGGCTTTATCAGTAATAAAGACAGCATCCGTATAATTTTTGTCTATAGGAGACGGGTAGACCTGATCCCAGAAGGATTCCTTTTTTAATGGGATCCAGTAATTGTTAATCCGTGAATCATGTGCCTGATTCAA
>DOHE01000273.1 GCA_003535395.1 Clostridiales bacterium
CAATTTGTAGAACTGTTCTTAAAGTTGGTTTGTTGGAGGAGACAATCATGGATTTCATACGAGACGACGTTAGCAGGCACAGCAACGTATTTGATGTGCTGAAGGAAAGAGGCTTTATCAAACAGACCACCCACGAAGACGAGATCCGGGAGCTTCTGGGCAAGGAAAAAATCAAATTTTATATCGGATTCGACCCCACGGCAGATTCCCTGCACGTCGGGCATTTCATGCAGGTCATCATCATGATGTACATGCAGAAATACGGCCATACTCCCATCGTTCTCATCGGCTCCGGCACTGCTATGGTCGGAGATCCTTCCGGGCGGACCGACATGCGGCAGATGATGACCAACGACACCATCTTTGAAAACAGCCGGAAGTTCGAAAAGCTCTTCGGCCGGTTCATCGACTTTTCCGGTGACAAGGCCATCATCGTCAACAATGCGGACTGGCTTTTGAATCTGAATTATCTGCAGTTCATCCGGGACATCGGCCGGCACTTTTCCGTCAACCGGATGCTGACGGCGGAATGCTTCAAGCAGCGGCTGGAAACGGGACTCAGCTTCCTGGAATTCAACTACATGCTGATGCAGTCCTACGATTTTCTGGAACTGAAAAAGCGATACGACTGCAAGATGCAGTTCGGCGGCGACGANNCAGTGGTCCAACATCCTGGGCGGCGTGGATCTGGTCCGAAGAGAATTGGGGGAACAGGTATACGGCATGACCTTTGCCCTGCTCACCACCAGTGAAGGTGTCAAGATGGGCAAGACCCAGAAGGGCGCTCTCTGGCTGGATGCCCAAAAGACAACCCCCTATGAATTTTACCAGTACTGGCGCAATGTTCACGACGAGGATGTGATCAAGTGCCTTAAAATGCTGACCTTTGTCCCGATGGAGGAGATCCGCCGGCTCGCCGTCCTTAAAGACCAGGAAATCAATGAGGCCAAAAAACGGCTGGCTTTTGAAGTCACAGAAATGATCCACGGCCGGGAGGAAGCGGAAAAGGCCAGGGAAGCGGCACTGGCGATGTTTGAAAACGCCGGTGCCGGCACCGGCGCTCCCTCCACTCTGATCCCCAGAGCTGAGATCGGGGACGGCATCAATATCCTGGACCTGCTGGTACGCACAAAACTGGCGCCCTCCAAAAGCGAGGCCCGCAGGTTGCTGGCTCAGGGCGGCATCGCCATCAACGACGACAAAGTCGATTCCCAGGAAAAAAAAGTGACCGCAGACGAAATTTCTGTCTGCGGTCCGGACGGGCTGATCCTGCGCAAAGGCAGGAAATCCTTCCATCGGGTGCTGCTGGTCTGATGTATGAAGCTATTGATCCCTGCGGGACACCTAAGCTCACGCGTCCAGCTTGCCTTCCCTGAACATGGCGATGTAGTTCATGCAGTATTCGTCCAGCCCCAGCAATGCTTCCGTCGCATACACAAAAGACATGATTTTTGCATCCAGCGGGTCCATGATGGCTCCATCCATCCCTGCCTGCATTGCGCAGATGAGGAATGCCTGGTTCAATAGTTTCCTGGCGGGAACACCGAAGGAAATATTGGAAAGTCCGCAGGCAATATGGACATCCGGATACATCGCCTTCACTTTGCGGATGGTTTCGATGGCCACAACGCCGTAATGGGATCCGGTCCCCACCGGCCGGACCATGGGATCGATATAGATGTCTCCCCGGCTGACGCCTTCGTTCTCGATACCGGTGATAAGTTTTTGGGCGATTTCCACACGCTGGTCCACAGTTTCAGGCATTCCGCTGTCATCCATACACAAGGCGATGACTCCGGTCCTGTATTTGGCCACCAGGGGAAGGACCGTTTCATAGCGGTGTTTCTCCAGGGTGATGGAGTTGACGATGGGCCTGCCCTTCGTGTTGGCTTTCAGCGCCCGTTCCATGGCCACCGGGTTGGGGGTGTCGATGGCCAGCGGGGTATCGATGACTTCGTTGACGCAGCGCACCAGCCATTCCAGTCGTTCCGGCTCATCATTTACAAACATGCCTGCATTCACATCAATATAGGATGCACCGGCTTCCGCCTGGCGGACTGCCAAATCCTGAACAGCCGCCTTGTCCCAGTTTTCCATGGCGGGGCGGATGGATTTGAGCGTACTGTTGATTTTTTCACCGATAATGATCAAAATAAACCCTCCCTTGCTCGTAATGTCTGCATTATATGCAAGCTTACCGCGGAATTCAACAGGCGATTTCCTTTTCAGTCAAATCTTTAGCAAGGAGAATAAGAATTGTCCAAAAAAAACAAGATATTACAAGAGTTAGGTTCCCTCCCCTCTGTACAATTTGGTATTGTGGTGCAATTTTGTTTTACCCTGCACGGGAGGATCGAGGCGGCGTGGTTTTGGAAATGGAGTCGAATCTGCAGAATGCATACCGGGATGCCTATCATAAGGCTCATCTCGCCCTTTCCAAATTCGATCCGGATCAGGTGTGCATGAATACCCGTGCTGTTTTCGACCCTGCTTCCCATACATACCGGACTGAATATCTGTACAGGGAGATCCGGTTCGACCTCGATACCGGCAGGATCACTTCCCCGGGGCATCCGGACCCCACTACTCCCGAGGGCGTTTTGATCCTTCATTATCTGGCCGGGGCTGCTTCTGCCCATCTTGCCGGGAAATGGATCTCCTTCAGGGAGATCCCCGGGGCGGGAAATATTTATTATCCGGCCTTCGAAAAGCGGGCGGTCCGTCCGCTGGTAAAAACTTTCGACAGTGCTCCTTCCCTGCTGCCCCGGGCAGCCCGGGCCCTCGGCGGAGAACCCGGGACCCTGGGACATGCTTCCGCTGTGCTTCATATCCTCCCCTTGGTACCCGTAGCCTATGTGGTATGGCAGGGCGACCCGGAAATACCCGGTTCCGGAACCATCCTTTTTGACAGCAGCATCTCTTCCTTCCTTCCTGGCGAAGATGCAGTTCTGGCTGCCAGCTATGGTGCCTATGCCCTCATCGCCGCATCCAAAAATCTGAAGGGAGCTGCATCATGAAAATTGCTGTGTCCGGAAAGGGCGGAACAGGAAAAACCACCATTGCTGCGTGCCTGGCTTCCTATATGGCTTCCCGGGGCGCCCGGGTGCTTGCAGTGGACGCAGATGCGGATACGAGCCTCGGACTGGCACTGGGCCTTGGTGCAGAAGAACTGGATGCCATCCCGCCACTGGTCGAACTGGAAGATTTACTTGCAAAGGCCATGGGCAGCGGGGCGTATTATCCTTTGAACCCCGACCTTGAATGGATCCCGGAGCGTTATTCCGTGGAAGTTGGCAAAATTCGCTTTCTTCGCATGGGAGATGTGAAAAAAGGCGGTTCGGAATGCTACTGCCGTGAAAATATATTTTTGCAGTCGCTCATTTCTTTTCTTGTCCTGTCTCCCGGGCAGGACGTCATCCTGGATATGGGTGCGGGAATCGAGCACCTGGCGCGGGGAACAGCCCAGGCGGTGGACCTTTTGCTCATCGTAACGGAACCGGGCTTGTCGAGCTTGCGGACTGCAGTCAACTGTGAAACTTTGGCCAGGGACCTGGGGATCTCGAATATTCAATATATTGGAAACAAAACAAGC
>DOHE01000034.1 GCA_003535395.1 Clostridiales bacterium
AGGGCTGCCGGATCCGGCAGCCCTTCTGTTGCCATGAGTTTCGTCCAAAGCCTTCTTCAGACGGCATTGTGCACGAAAGATGCGATCCTGTCGATGGGGATGTCGGTCACGGAGCCAACCGACCGGATATCCCCGCTGCAGCATCTGCGATTCCATAAACTGAACAGTCCACGGTTGCAGGCAGAACCCAGAGCGCAACCGGGAGCAGGGCCGATACAGGTGATAAGACGAACAAAACAATCATTGACTGAAAGAACCACTCCGGTGAAACCAGAACCGGATTCACCGCCGCAGGTGCAATATATGGTCACCGTTTCTCCGATATAGTTGCATAAATGTTCGGCAATATTTCTGCCAATTTTCTCCATACAATCTGCCATTCTAATTTATTTCCATCCCGGATTGAAGTCCTGCTATAGGGTATGTCTAAGGAAATCAGTTTGTTCCGGCTTCCCGCTTCCGGATGATATTGCCCGAAAGCTTTCCACCGGAATGATTCATCTGCTACAATGATCCGGGTGGTGTGAATGAACAGCAGAGCCGCTATGATATTGCTAAGAGGGCTTGTATTGGTGATTTTCGGGATTTTATTCCTTCGGATACCTCCATATGGTGTTGCTGCAGTCCCTGCACCGGCAATCCAGGACAAATCTGCTGCTGCCGCAAGGACCCATGCATCCTTTGGCGCATGGATACGCTCCATGCCGTTTTTAAGCAGCCGGATACCGGTGTATTTTCATGGAGTTGCATTGGAGGAGGCGGTTCGGTTTGACAGCGGGATCCAGCAGCTGACCCGGGAACTGACCGATCATCCGAAATTTTTACACACCCGGGACAAGGCCTATCAAATATACCTGTGGGTCACCTGGCAGATCGAGTATGCCCAACCGTTCTGCCAGGATGATACCGGGGCAATCTCAACCTTCTACAAGCGCAAGGGACTTTGTTTTGACAAGGCAGCCTTGTTTGCTGCCATGTGCCGGTCCGTCTCTATCCCGTGCCGACTGGTCACCGGTTTGGGCTATACTGGCAGCGCCTGGGAAGAACATGCATGGAACAGTGTCTTCCTTCCCGAGGAGGGGAAATGGATCGATTTGGACACCACATTTGGAACACAGGGTGATTATTTTGACGCTCCGGGGATAGAAAAGGATCATCTGTATGGCTATATCCAAGGAGAATGGCATTGAGGGAGACACCTTTACAGCTCTTGTTATTCCATTTTTTATATTATATAATTGACAGCACTGTACGATCATATTTTTAAACCGGTGGTTTAAAATGCGAATTGGTTTCATGGATTCAGGTGTAGGCGGACTTACGGTACTGGGCAAAGCGATCAGGGAACTGCCGTGTGCGCAGTTCCTTTATTATGCGGATACAGGTCATGCCCCGTATGGAACCCGCAGCCGGGAACAGGTTCTGGATATGGTGCATGCCATCGTAGAGTTTCTGGTGGACAAAGGTTCTGACGCTATCGTCCTTGCATGCAACACGGCCACAGGGATCGCTGTATCCAGTCTGCGCAACCGCTTTGCGCTTCCTGTCATCGGGATGGAACCCGCGGTCAAACCGGCGGTGGAGAACCATTGCAACCACGGAAAGGATGCTGTGCTTCATAAAAGGATTCTGGTACTGGCTACCCCTTTAACATTGCAGCAGGAGAAGTTCAGAGACCTGGTGGACAAGGTGGATACGGATCACATCGTGGATGTACTGCCTGCCCCCAGCCTGGTGGAATATGCTGAAAACGGAATTTTCAGCGGGACAGAGGTGGAAGGGTATATCCGGCACCTGTTTGAAGGAAGGGATATGCAGCGCGTGTCTGCAGTGGTTTTGGGATGCACTCACTTCCTGTATTTCAGGGATCTGCTGATACGGATCCTGCCCCCGGGGATCCTGCTTATAGACGGAAATGAGGGGACTGTTCGCAGGCTTGTGTCGGTATTGACAGAAACATACGGGACAGCGAAGGTGGCATCCTGTAAAAACGCAGGAAATTCATCCTGCATCGACTTTTATGATACAGGACATGTGCCAATGGCAGCGCTCAAACAGAACAGTTATCTAAAATTGCTGGATGGATCTGTTCAGCAGGTCAAAGGAGAAATGCAGATATGAAGATACAAAGTGCAGGGATCGTCGGTTGCGGGAACATCTCCAGCGCTCACGGCGGATTCCTGGCGGGATGGGATGGAGCAGAGCTTCGGGCGGTATGCGATATTGACCCGGAACGGCTTGAGCAGGCAACCAAAAAGTTTGGCTGCAGAGGATATTTGGATTTTCAAACCATGCTGACGCAGGAAGACATGGACATTGTACATATCTGTACGCCTCATTATCTGCATGCTTCCATGGCCGTGGAAGCCATGCGCTCCGGACGGCATGTGTTTTGCGAAAAACCCATGGCAACCACCACGGAAGATGCCTTAAAAATGATCCATGCTTCAGAAGAAACAGGCAAAAAACTGGGAATCTGTTTCCAGAACCGTTACAACCCCGAATCGCTCCGGATGAAAGAGATGGTGGATTCCGGATGTTATGGGAAGATCGAGGGCATTCGGGCCTTTGTTACCTGGAACCGTGAAGCGCTCTATTATCAGGAAAGCAACTGGCGGGGCACCTGGGAAAGGGAGGGGGGTGGAGTTCTGATCAACCAGGCCATCCATACCCTGGATCTGGTACAGTGGCTGGCGGGAAAACCGGAAAGGCTGCGTGCGGATGTTTTCACCAGCACTCTGTCCGGAGTGATCGAAGTGGAGGACAGTGCTGCCATATATTTTGAATCAGCCAACGGCTCAAAAAACATCATATACGCTACCAACAGTTTTGTCATGGATTCCCCCATTATTTTGGAAATGGTCATGGAACAGGCTACAGCCCGGATCGAGGAAGGATTGCGGGTTTTGGACCGCAGCGGTGAAGTGCTGGAAACTTATGCCCGTGAGGAGGACCCGCAGCGGCAAGGGATCAAGTACTACTGGGGAAACAGCCATGGAAGGATCATACAGGACTTTTACCGGTGCATCGAAGAGGAGATCCCTTTTCCGGTTGACGGAAAGGCGGGGATGGAAGCGCTGAGAATAGTGGAAGCTTCCTACCGGTCCTCCAGAGCCCGGGACTTCATCCGGCCGGGGAAGGAAGTGTGATGCATGGCACTTGCCAGGTTCAATGAAGACAGGTGCAAGGGCTGCAAGCTGTGTCTTACTGTATGCCCGAAAAAAATTATTGTGATACGAATAGACCGTCTGAACGAGAAGGGGTATCATCCTGCAGGGCTTACTGAACCGCAGAAATGTATCGGCTGTGCTTTTTGTGCCATGATGTGTCCGGATTGTGTTATCGAAGTGGAAAAATGACTGCAGCAGAATCAAAAGTAAAATGAAGCAAGTAAGATGATACGGGAGGCAATGGATCTATGGGGCAAAAACTGTTGATGAAAGGGAACGAAGTCATTGCCGAGGCTGCTATCCGGGCCGGCTGCAGGTACTATTTCGGATATCCCATCACACCTCAGACGGAAATTGCCCATTACATGGCGAAAAAGATGCCTGAGATGGGAGGTGTATTCCTGCAGGCAGAAAGTGAGATCTCTGCCATCAATATGGTATATGGAGCTGCGGCAACCGGTGTTCGGGTCATGACATCCTCGTCAAGTCCCGGGATCAGTCTGAAACAGGAAGGCTTGTCTTACATGGCGGGAGCTGAGCTTCCCGGAGTCATCGTCAATATTGTAAGGTGCGGACCAGGCCTTGGAGGGATCCTTCCGGCCCAGTGTGATTATTTCCAGGCGGTGAAGGGTGGAGGCCACGGGGATTACCGGATGATCGTACTGGCACCTGACAGCATCCAGGAATTGTATGAACTCACGGTGAAGGCATTTGACCTGGCGATGAAATACAGGATGCTCGTGATGGTGATGGGAGACGGCCTGCTGGGGCAGATGATGGAAGTGGTGGAGTTTCGCGACAGCGAAGATATCCGCAATTACAGCACAGACTGGTGTGTCAGCGGGACCGGTAACGCCCGTGAAAAAAATATGATCACCTCCATATATATCCAGCCTGAAGTGCTGGAAGCCCATAACCGCAAACTGCAGGCGAAATATGCCAGAATCGAAGAAACGGAAGGAATGGTGGAGACGCAGGGATGTGAACAGGCAAACGTGATCATAGCAGCTTTCGGGTCGGTTTCGCGGATCATTCGCAATGTAATGGACTCCGCCGCAGCGGAAGGGATCCGCGTCGGCC
>DOHE01000001.1 GCA_003535395.1 Clostridiales bacterium
TTACCCCTGTGCTTCATCCCTTCAAAGAAAACTGGTTTTACGTCCTCCGATTCTGTGTAGAATGCTTTCGGGCAACTCATAAGTACCTCAGAATCTATCCCTCCGGCAGGATATACTGCAGGGGCTGGGTCAAGAATTCGCAAATCCCACGGTGATCCACTCATTTTAAGCAACTCCCGGCTTTTTCTGTGTTTTAGTTATACTCATTCAGTATTGCATCGATCATCGGCTTGGTGGAGTCAATGATCTGCTGGACAGGTGTATATGTGTTGAGTTTGTTCAGAAGCTGGCTGGCAACTGTTGTTTCCAGGTTAACAAAGCCGTTGCCCACAATATCCACCGTTTCAGTTGATATCAGATCATCTGATGTCATTTTGTTTATCCAAAAATCCATCAAATCCCCCAAATCCGCATCAGAGCCAGGCCAAAAACGGACATTCCAGTATTTAATCAAATTTTCTTTCTTCTGTTCATAGGTGAGAACGGGTCTTTCCGGGTCTCCTTCCGTCCACATCAGGTTGACCAGCAAGTAAGCGATCCCTTTGGGATCTTTTTCACTTGATGGAATATACCAGCCATATTTCTTCATGGAAACAACCAGTTTCCCTTCTGTATTGTCAGGTCCCAGCGGGGTAGGGACAAATCTGGATTTGATCCCCTTTTGAGAGAATAAGTATGTATGATAATCAAACTGACCCCCCAAAAACATATATGCCTTTCCGTTCTGATAGTTGGTTTGATTTGTCTGGACCTTGTATACATTGATCAAATCACTGATAAACGTCAATGCACGTATGAATGATGGCGAATCCATATTGGTTACATACTTTCCGTTTCGAAAATCCACCATAGGTACTCCGTTTGCCTGTAGAAAGTTATTTGCCACCCAATCCAACCGTGGAATACTGACTCCGTAAAGGTCAATGATTCCGTCTCCGTTGAAGTCTCTGGTTGCCAAACGTGCGATTTCGGTAAGTTTTTCCCAGGTCCATTGCCCCTTATTGTAAACATCCACCAGATCCGGCAGACCTTCTCGGTCCCGGATCTCCATGTTGAACTGGACAGCATGCAAGTTGGCCGTTGGCAATGCTTCATTGATTGTATAATACTTTCCGCCCCAGGATGACATCGCCCTCATCAGTGGATTTCTCAGTTTTTCCAGACTGTCAAAATCCACATATTCGTTAAGAGGTACTGCAAGGCCAAGCTTGCTCCAACTTGCCAGAAGCGCATTGGGAAAACACAGGGAGTATGCATAGGTGCCCGCGAGAATTTCCTGCTGCATTTGCACAGGAGTTGTATTCCAGTTGCCTGAGAATTTGACCCGGATCTTGCAATTTAATTTTCTTTCGACATCCCGCCAGTGGTCATATCGCAGGTCGGAGTAGCTGTCAAAACCCTTAAGATAAACCCCGTTTTGATATCGATCCGTTATCCTGTCATCATAGTCCAGGAGATAGGGAATATCTGCAGCAGCAGATTCCAGGACAATCGTCCGGCCGCCAAAATCATACGCATATCTGGACATGCCGTTATCCGCTATACCCGGTTCTGTTTCTGTGTTGCTGTTTTCAATGTCATTTCTTTCGTCCCCAGTATCCTCCGGAGTATCTTCCATCGATGCTGTACCGGCTTGTGTGCTACTATTTCTTGCCGTTGTCCGGCCAGTTGTAGATGCAATGGATACAGAAGCCCGCCCGGATGTTTTGCCCGTACTTCCTGCAGCGGTTGTGCTGCTCCCTTTTTTACTGCATGAATACAACGTTCCAAGAAGAAAAATCAGAGTCAAAAGCAAAGATACAAAGCGGATTTTCTTTTTATACAATGTGCTCACTCTCCTTAATATTTTTTATCTTATATGAAGATTTTATAAAGGCTTCTGAGTGAAGGCAATCCAAAAAAGTGACATTTTATACGCAAAAAGAAACATGGTTATCTGCAAAATTTACTTTAGTTTATTTTTCAATATTGAATCTGCTGTAATGCTGTAAATCAATAAATCAAATTATACATTTATTCCATCAAGGAATTGTATTTTGATGGTACATATCCTCTGCTCGCCTTATAAATTCGGCTGAAGGTTTTCGGATCCAGCCCGACCTGTTCAGCAACCCGGGTCACCGGGACCCCATGGGATAAATACAGCTCGGCCATACTCAATCGGTAACTCAATAAATACTGGTGAGGCGTAATGTTCATTTTATGTTTAAATAAACGTATAAAATGAGTACGGGTAATATTGATCCTGTCTGCGATATCCTGGTTATCGATATTCTCATGAAAGTGACTGCGGATGAATTCAAAAGCCTTCCTGATATACTGATCGTCGATCAAGGTAATCTCATGCCGCCTTTCCTGGAGAATGCAACCCAGGAGGCATTGTAGCAGCAAATTCAACGAGTTGAAAATCACAGTATACGTTTCTACATTGACGACCCCGCCGGCCATCTTCTGCGGAGGCAATCCGATAATGAAGTCCTTGCGGATATTGTATGTCCGGACAAACTCCTTCGTCAAGCATCCCATCACATCACTTAACCGGGAGTTGATGGAACTCACCAGATGGCGAATAAATTCAAAATTCCTGATGTCAAATTCTATGACTGCATTCCGGTCAAGTATTGGAAAAATATCCGCATGGAACCAGATATGGTCCAGTGGATTTTCCGGATGCCGTTTCAGGATATAGTGACGGTTTGCAGGCAGAATATAGATGTGATTTTTTTGAAAATTTAGTTTTTGATTTCCGTCGATATACTCCCCGCTTCCGCCAAAAATAACATAAACGATATTGTATGTCACCGCGTTTCGCTCATTGGTCCAACGGGATTGACAAAGCCCTTTCCCAAAAAAATTGATGCTGGTTTCGATCCGTGTCACGGCACAACTCCCTCCAGGAATTTCGGATGGGTGACCCGCTCAGAAATCCTGGTATCATTTTTATCAAATATAATATTGTTTATATTATCATAGGTCAGTTTCAGTACCATGACTGAGTCAGGAAACTTCTCAACGGGAATATTTCGGATCCTCATATATCCCATTGGCTTTTTCCAGAGGTTGACTCCCATGTCCCGCCTGGCTTCAAGCAAAGTCCCATCATTGAGCAGGACAACCTGGGTAGGCAGGATTTCCAGGGGTTTGATCTCCACACAGGAGCCCATGGGTTCACTGTTGAGGTGGAGATAAAGATTTTTATCGCTGCATGTCAGGTACACCCAGTCTGTCTCAATACTTCTTGAAAGGGAGTCGTTTTCTGAATGGATGTATGATTCTCTTACGCTTTTATACCAGTGTCCGATTT
>DOHE01000183.1 GCA_003535395.1 Clostridiales bacterium
AAATCGTGGAACTCATAAAAACAAGGTCCACGTGTATACGCAGACAGGTTGGAGCCCTGGTGGTCAAGGACAAAAGAATATTGAGTACCGGGTACAACGGAGCCCCGACGGGGTGCAGACACTGCGCGGAAACAGGCTGTCTCAGGGATCAGAAAGGGATTGCTTCCGGAGAACGGCACGAGTTGTGCCGGGCGATTCATGCAGAACAGAATGCCATTGTTCAGGCAGCTTACAGCGGCGTCAGTCTGAAGGACGGCACCATTTATGTGACCTGTCAGCCATGTGTGCTGTGCGCCAAGCTCATGATCAATGCCGGGATCAAGAAAGTGGTTTTCAAAGGGGATTATCCGGATGAGCTGGCGATGGAGATCCTCAAGGAGGCTGGAGTGAGGGTGGTGAAATTTGAATGATATACACCGAATACCTGGTTTTGTTTCTGCTGGCGCTGGTGATTTCATTCTGCGTCACACCTGTAGCAAAAAAAATCGCTTTCCGGGTTGGCGCCATTGACCACCCGGATACCCGGAAGGTCCACAAGGTACCCATTCCCCGTTTGGGCGGGATTGCCATCATCATTGGTTTCATTCTGTCACTTGGGATCGGTATTACCATACTCCCCATCCATTTGACCGGGATCACCGGCCTTTTTTCCGATACCCGCCAGGTGATCGGATTTTGTGCAGGAACCCTGGGGATCACCGCTCTCGGATTCATGGATGATATCCGACCTCTGTCCGCCAGGTTAAAACTGTTGATTCAGGTCATGGCAGCAGCCGGGATTGCCTTTTCGGGCATCCGTATCGAGGCGGTATCCAACCCGGTTTCCTCTCTGGGGGTCTCCACCCTGCCTGTATGGCTCTCCTATACTTTGACCATCGTNNGGACGGGTTGGCTGCAGGGATCTCCACCATCTCTTCCTTTTCACTGTTTATCGTATCCATCATGCTGGGACGCTGGGAGGCAGCCATATTCACTGCTGCACTGGCCGGTGCCATACTGGGATTTTTGCCCTACAACTTCAACCCGGCAAAAATATTTATGGGAGATACCGGTTCCACCTTTTTAGGATTCACTTTGGGTGTGATTTCCATCCCGGGGACTCTTAAAAGTTTTACGGTGATTGCAGTCGCAGTTCCGCTTCTGGCGCTGGGGCTTCCCATATTTGACACAATTTTTGCTGTGATCCGCAGAATACGGGCGGGAAAACCCATCATGTCTCCCGATCGGAATCATCTGCATCATAAACTGATCGACCTGGGCCTGACTCAAAGGCAGACGGTGGTCATCATGTATATCCTGAGTGCTCTTTTGGGACTCAGCGCCATCGTGCTTGCAGACAAGGGGGCTCTCAGTGCCATTGTACTGGTAGTAGCCGTGATGCTGTTTATCGGTGCAGGAGCTTTCCTGCTTCCGCAGGCGACCCGAGGCGGTCTTGCCGCCATTGCTTCACCTCCTCAGATCCCTGCAGAACCTCTTGATGCCGGCCCGGATAATGCAAACATCGATCCGGCGAAGGAGGAGACTTCCGTTGAATAAAATAAAAATTGCCACAGTTTTCGGCACCCGGCCAGAAGCGACCAAAATGGCGCCGCTGGTAAAGCTGTTTGCACTGGATCCCCGGATCCGGTCCTTAGTCTGCGTCACTGGACAACATCGGCAGATGCTGGATCAGGTGCTCAACAAACTGGATATCCTGCCGGATCACGACCTGAATATCATGCGTCACAGTCAAACCTTGGAATATGTGACCTCCAGGGTGCTTGAAGGTCTGTCCGCTGTGCTGGCTGAGGAAAAGCCGGACCTGGTGCTGGTGCACGGAGATACCACCACGGCCTTTGCCGGATGTCTGGCAGCCTTTTACAATAAGATCCCTGTAGGGCACGTGGAAGCTGGACTTCGTACTTTTGACAAGTATTTTCCATTTCCGGAGGAAATGAACCGAAAACTTGTGGACGCCATGGCAGATCTTTATTTCTGTCCCACATCCGGAAACCGGGACAACCTGCTGCGGGAAGGCGTACCCGCAGACCGTATATGGGTCACAGGAAATACAGCGATTGATTTTTTGCGGTATACCGCAAAGGATCCTTATGTTTTTCAGTGCGGACCCTTAAACAATGAAGATTATTCGGGAAAACGGGTGCTTGCCGTGGAAATTCACCGCAGAGAGATCCTGGGACAGCCCATTCGGCACATCCTCAAGGCCTTGCGGAAAATCGCTGAGGAATACTCTGATGTCCGGATCATATGGCCGGTTCATCTGCACCCGGAGGTTAAGACGCCTGCCCGGGAAATACTGGGAGACGTTCCAAATGTGCTGCTGCTGGAACCTGTGGACGTGTTTGACATGCATAATCTGCTTCGCAGATCCTACCTGGTATTTACCGATTCCGGCGGACTGCAGGAGGAAGCGCCTTCCCTGGGCGCTCCCGTGCTGGTAGCCAGGCGGGAAACAGAGCGGCAGGAGGCTGTGGATGCCGGAACCGTACGCCTTGCAGGAACGGAATATAATGGGGTGTATGATTCATTGAAATGTCTGCTGGATTCACCGGACGAACATGCAGCCATGGTACGGTCTGCCAACCCATATGGAGACGGGCGGGCAGCGGAAAAAATCCGGGATGCGGTTTTCAAATATTTCGGGATCGTTCCAGAGTGAGGTGCTAAAATTGGGCGAACGAATACTGGAAGCCATGACGCCAAAAAAAATATTCAGCATACAGCTGCCCGGGGTGGAGATCCCGGTCACGGATGTGGTGATCGTTTCATGGATCATTATGGCGGTGATCATCATACTGGCGCTTCTTTTTACATCCAGGCTCAAACTGGTGCCGGACAAGCGGCAGGCTGCCGTGGAAATCACGGTGGAAGGCCTATATAATATGGTTAAAAATCAGACCGGACACCATTACGCCATGGTTGCACCTTACATCGGCACCATCCTTATTTTCCTGGTCATCTCCAATGTTGTTTCGATATTCAACATTTTGCCCGACTGGGAATACCTCCACCGGCTGACAGGGTGGAAGCTTCTGGATCATATCCCTACTCTCAGGATCCTGCCCCCCACCCGCAATGTGAATGTGACCGCAGCCATGGGGATCATGTCGATTCTGGCAGTGATTATCTACAGTGTAAGAGCCAAGGGGGTTATCGGCTGGATCAAAAATTTCAAAAAGCCCATCGGCCTGATGATCCCCTTTAATATCCTGGATTATATTTTCAGGCCGGTATCCCTTTGTTTCCGGTTGTTTGGCAATATCCTGGGAGGGGTCATCATCATGGAACTCATTTATATTGTGCTTCCTGTGGCCATTCCCGCGGCGCTCAGCCTGTATTTCGACCTTTTTGACGGATTGCTGCAGGCTTATGTTTTTGCTATTCTGACCGCGATGTACATCGGAGAGGCGATTGAATCTTGAAAGGAGTGACAGATATGGAATCGATTGGATTACTGGCAGCCGGCATTGCGGTGCTCTCGGGAGTCGGGGCCGGAGTGGGCATCGGTATTGCCACAGGTAAAGCAACGGAAGCTATCGCACGGCAACCCGAAATGGCCAACAAAATCACAACGACTTTGCTTATCGGCGGAGCTATGGCTGAAGCCACCGCTTTGTATGGATTTGTTGTGGCCCTGATGCTTTTGTTTGTAAAATAGGGTCTGCGCCGGAGGCGCAGTGAAAGTGAAGTGAGAATATGTTTGTATTTGATTTGACTTTTTTTTGGACCCTCCTCAATCTTTTCATTTTGTATCTGGTTTTGAGGAAGTATCTCTTCCGCCGCGTCAATGAGATGCTGGAAAAACGGACCGAATCTGTAAGCAGTTCGCTTGAGGATGCCAGAAACAGGATGGAAGAAGCGCAGCGGACCCAGGAAGAAGCCCGGGCCACCCTTGCCGAAGCAAGGGAAGAATCTGCCCGTATTCTGGAAGAGGCCCGAATGAATGGGCGTCAGATTTATGATGATATAGTGAAAACAGCCAGAACAGATGCCGCGGACCTGATCCGTAAGACAACGGAAGCCATGGAGATCGACCGGGCGAGGATGGCCCGGGATATGTATGACCAGGTCGTGCGGCTCTCGCTTGCAGCTGCATCCAAAGTTGTAGAACAGAATCTGGATACAGTCAGAAACCGGGAATTGGTTGACAGGATCCTTAACGAGGAAGGGAACACATAATGGAAGACATGGCAGTCATGACTGTCAGTTCAGCAATACCGCTGGAGCAGCATCAACTGGACAGGATCCGGGACAAGTACCGGGGAGACACTCCTGCAGACCGGATCATATTGAAACATATTCTGGAACCTGCTTTACTGGCAGGATTCAAAGTGTCCTTCGGGGGCAAAACATACGATTTTACTGTGAAAGGCCGTTTGGAAAGCATTCGCCGCAAGGCCTCGGGCATGAGCCGTATGGAGGAGGTCCTGGATCAGGATGCGCCCTTCAACTGGCTGGAAAACATGGATTTTTCCATGGATCGGGCCGAACAGGAAGCAAAACTGCAGGCACAGGGGGAAGAAGAAATTCCCGCAGATGCCGGCGTTGAACAGATGGGAGAAATTTTCCGGAGCAAAATCGAGGGACTTGCGTTTGGACCAGTTCTCCGGGAAGAAGGAACGGTAAGAAAATCCTATGACGGCATTGCCCAGGTTTCCGGGCTGGAAGGCTGTATGGCCGGGGAACTGCTGGAGTTTGAAAACAATGTTTACGGCATGGCGCTTAATCTGGAAACGGATTATATCGGAAGCGTACTTTTTGGCAACGAACGGAATGTCGTAGAAGGATCTGCAGTTCGAAGAACCGGGCGTCCTGTGGAGGTACCGGCAGGTTCCGCTGTCCTTAGCCGCGTCTTGGATCCTTTGGGGAGGCCCCTTGACGGGAAGGCCCGGATCAAACCGGAAGCTTTCCGGTCGATCGAGAATCCGGCGCCTTCCATCCTGGACAGAAAGATGGTGGACAAACCGCTGCAGACCGGAATCATGGCCATCGACGCCATGGTGCCCATCGGCAAGGGCCAGAGGGAACTTATCATCGGGGACAGGCAGACCGGTAAAACTGCCATTTGCCTGGATGCCATTATCAACCAGAAGGACAAGGATGTGATATGTGTTTATGTTTCCATAGGACAAAAAGCATCGACCGTGGCATCTGTTGTGGATACCCTGGAACGCTTCGGCGCCATGGAATATACTGTGATCATCGCATCCAATGCCAGCGATGCACCGGCATTGCAATATATTGCTCCTTACAGCGGCTGTGCGCTTGCCGAGTATTTCATGCTGGATCTGCATAAAGATGTTCTTATTGTCTATGATGATCTGTCCAAGCATGCGGTGGCTTATCGCACCATGTCTTTGCTGCTCAAAAGACCTCCGGGACGGGAAGCCTATCCGGGAGATGTGTTTTACCTGCATGCGCGGCTTTTGGAACGGGCTGCCGCATTGAATGACGAACGGGGCGGGGGGACCATGACAGCCATCCCTGTGATTGAAACTGTAGCGGGAGACTTGTCCGCTTATATTCCTACTAATGTGATCTCCATAACTGACGGACAGATCTATCTGGAATCCGATCTGTTTTTTTCCGGCCAGCGTCCTGCAGTCAACGTGGGATTGTCCGTGTCCCGGGTGGGAGGGACCGCTCAAAGAAAAGCCATGCGCAAGGTGGCAGCCTCCCTGCGGATCGATCTGGCCCAGTACCGGGAAATGTCTGTTTTTGCCCAATTCGGCTCGGATCTGGACAAGGTGACCCGGGACAGGTTAAAACAGGGGGAAAGACTGGTAGAAACACTTAAACAGCAGCAGTATGCGCCCATGGCGATGGAGGAACAGGTTGCGGTGCTGTACGCAGCTGTCAACGGATATCTGATGCCATACCCGGTCCAAATGGTGAGCCGTTTCAATCAGGGTTTCGTGAAGTTTGTTCGGGACAAACGGCCTGAGATTTTCAGATCCATTGCCGAAACAGGGGAACTGACCGGCACTGCGATCCAAATGCTGGATAATGCGCTGGAAGCCTACCAGAAGGTGGCGGGCTATGTCTGAGATGCGGGATATCCGGCTCCGGATGAAAAGTATCCGGGATACACGGCAAATCACCAACGCCATGCGCCTCATCTCCGCTACCAAGCTAAGGAGGGCACGGATTCAGCTGAACCAGGCCTTTCCCTATTTTGACCGGGTTCGCAGGACCATGGCGGAGATTCTTCGGTATGCGTCCAGATGGGAAAGCCGTTATTTCAGCAAACCGGAACATGAAATGCAGGAGCATCTCAACCGGGGGATCATCCTGATCACCGGAGACAAGGGCCTTGCAGGAGCATATCACCATAACATTATCAAGCTGGCAGAAATGCTTGCGGAAAATGAGCCCAATCATATTTTGTATATCGTTGGACATATGGGAAGGGAGCATTTCATCCGGCAGCATTATCATGTCAATGAGGAGTTTGAGTACTCCATGCACAATCCTACCGCCTATCTGGCACGGGACATGACGGATGTGATCATACGGGATTTCCTGAACGGAAAGCTGGACGAGGTTTATATCGCATATACCTATATGGTTTCATCCATCCGGCAGGAGCCGCGGGTCTTAAAACTGCTGCCTCTGGAATACACAGCCCTGAAATCAGAACTGGGACTGACCGGAGCGGATGCGACCCCTGGCCACGACACATTTGAATATGAACCCACACCGGAGAAAGTGCTGGAGAAACTGGTGCCTAAATACGTGAAAGGTATTTTGTATGGAGTCATGGTCGAAGCGTTCACTTGCGAACAAAGCGCCCGGATGACCTCTATGAAAAACGCCACGGATAATGCAGACACCATGCTGGACAAGTTAAGGATGAACTATAACCGGACCCGGCAGGATTCCATCACCCGGGAACTTACGGAAATCACCAGCGGGATGGAAGGTCTGCTCGGGGAGTCCGGCAATTTGCAGTGATTGAGATTGGGGATGCGGGGACATGAAAGGAAGCAATGGAAAAATTATCCGTATTATTGGACCGGTCATCGACGCAGAGTTTGAGCGGGAACAGCTGCCACCGATATTCAATGCCCTTGAGATTAAGACGGGCAGTGGCACGGTCATCGCTGAAGTGATGCAGCAGCTGGGAGATTCAGTGATCCGCTGTGTTGCCCTGAATTCTACGGAAGGTCTGAAGCGGGGCATGAACATCGGAGATATGGGAGGTCCGATCAAAGTACCGGTAGGGAA
Organism: Clostridiales bacterium; assembly: GCA_003535395.1. Lineage (GTDB taxonomy): Bacteria > Bacillota > Clostridia > UBA8921 > UBA8921 > UBA8921. Next base: position 7,228 of record DOHE01000183.1, read on the forward strand.
AGAA
>DOHE01000248.1 GCA_003535395.1 Clostridiales bacterium
CGGATCCTGCAAAATACAGGCACCCCAGCACGCCGTAGAGCGGATACACAGCGGCGACCAGATTCATAAAACCCGCTCCTGCAAAAGGGATGGAACAGGCACAGAGCATCACTGCGGATGCAGTCCAGCGTTCATGGGATGATGCTGTTGAAATGCATTCCAGCAGGCGGTCCAGCCTGGAAACCAGGCAAAGTCCGGCTGACAGAGCCGTAGTCAGCATGGCGGCCAGCAACACGACCGCATAGCCCGTTTGGGCCAGCCGTCCCCCGGGATCACCTCCAACCCGGACGGCTGCCTGTTTCAGCGCATGCACCACGGGCATGGGAAGACCCGCCATATCGGGAATATAGCGAAGCATCGTCAGCATCAGCACCGCCAGCAAAAGCAGGACAGCTGCGCCTGAAGCCAGGGCCCCAAGCAGAATTTTGCGCTTTGAAGCAAGATCCCGGATCACCGGCGATGTTTCACACATCACTGCTGCCAGAGGAATGGCATTATAAGAGGCATACAGCAGCGCTGCGAGCAGCCAGCCGCTGCGGCTCAGCCAATCCCTGACTTCCCGGGAGAACAGTTCTGCTCCACCCGAAAACTGTAATTGAACCGGCAGGCTCCCCTGGGGGAGCTTTCGCATCACGAACAGACAGGCTGCCGCCATCCCTGCGATCATCAGCGGTGCGGCAAACAGGCTGAATTTAAGCATTCCGCTAAGATTTCCCAGCAGGATCGCGCCGCAGATGCAGGCAAAAATTAAAAGACAGATTCTTCCAGGCCACCCGGTCACCTGACTCAGCGTTTCGGCCATACCGGCCAGCATCACACAAAAAATCATGAAAGTGAAACTGTCTGCCACCCACGAGGTCACGGCTCCCCATCCCCGTCCGGCTTCAGCCCGGACCGCATCCCCCAGGTTTTTCCGGCCGGAATGGATCCCTGTCTGCATTCCCCAGGCAGCTGCCCCCACCAGCAGCAGCATGGATAATACCATGCCCGCGTATCCCCACAGGCTCTGTCCGAAAAAAAACAGGGAGATTTCTCTACCGGATGCAAACCCAGCCCCTGCCACAGTGACGATCATCAATCCCGTGACCTGGAAAAAAACGATCCTGCTGTTTTTCACCACCCGCCCCCCGGTGCATCAGGCTGATCCTGCAGCGTAAACATCTGAAAATGGAACCGTTTCCGCTGCGGCGCTTACCCATTCCTATGCAAAGCAGCGCATGCATATGCCTGACGCATCCTCCACGCCGGCGGCGTATATGCCTGACGCATCCTCCACGTCGGCGGTGTATATGCCTGATCTGCCGGCGGCTCTCGATTTTTGTGTCGGGATGATGTAAAATAAAACAGCAAACATTTCAGCAAGAAGCTTGACCTATTATGCACTGTATTAATAATAAACCGATACACGAGGTGGCCTATGGATCTTACGCATGCTCAGAGACTGTCCGATCTGCTTTTCCCCGGACTGACCTCCATCCCGGAAACATATGAATCACTTTATCCGCCCCGGAACCTTGAAAAGGGAGCCGCAGTGACGCGGTTTGCTCCCAGCCCCACCGGGTTCGTCCACATCGGCGGGGTTTTTGCCGCACTGGTATCCGAACGTCTGGGCAAACAGACAAATGGCGTTTTCTATCTCCGGATAGAGGATACCGACAGGAAAAGAGAAATCCCAGGGGGCGTTAAGCAAATCATCCGGAATTTAAGAGAATTCGGGATCTGCTTTAACGAAGGACCTCTGGAAGAAGGGGAACAGGAAAGCGGAGCTTACGGCCCGTATCGTCAAAGCCACCGTGTCAGGATCTATCATTGTTTTGCGCGGGAACTGGTCCGGATGGGACTGGCTTACCCCTGCTTCTGCACCGAAGAGGAGCTTGGGCGGATGCGAAACCGCCAGGAAGCGGAGAAGGCAGACCCCGGGTATTATGGAAGCTGGGCTTTGCATCGGGATATGGATTTTCAGGAAGTAGCTCGCCTGCTGGCGGAAGGGCGCCCGTATGCGCTCAGGTTCCGCTCGCCCGGAAGTCCCGGACGGCGGCTGGTACTGCAGGATCTCATCAAGGGTTCCATCGAACTGCCGGAAAACGTCCATGACATTCCCCTGCTCAAATCCGACGGCATCCCCACCTACCATTTCGCTCATGTGGTGGATGATCACCTGATGCGCACGACCCATGTCATTCGCGGAGACGAATGGCTTTCCTCCGCACCTGTCCATTTGCAGTTATTTGAGGCCCTGGGCTGGACGCCGCCCCTGTACGCCCACATATCGCCCGTGATGAAGGAGGAAGGATCCTCCCGCAGAAAGCTTTCAAAACGGAAAGATCCCGAGGCGGCAGTTTCCTATTATCATGAAAAGGGTTATCCCCCGGAATCTGTGCGGGAATATCTTTTAAATCTCATAAACTCCAGCTATGAGGACTGGCGCAGGGCGAATCCGGACAAATCCAGCAGTGGATTTACCGTAGAGCTGGAACGGATGAGCGTGAGCGGTGCGCTGTTCGACCTGGTCAAACTTAATGATGTAAGCCGCAATACCATCGGAGCCATGACAGCGGATGCGGTGTATGAACAGGTGCTCACCTGGGCAGAAGCCTACGCCCTGGAATTTGCTGCACTTCTTAAGAAAGATCCTGCCTATGCCGTGGGCATCTTTTCCATTGAGCGTGGCGGACCCAAGCCCCGGAAGGATATCGCCATGTGGTCCGAAGTGCCGGAATATGTCCGGTATTTTTATGACGAAATCCATCAGGAGCCCGGGCCGGATCTGCTGGAAGGACTGAATGTTGCAGAGGAAGATCGGAAAAAGATCCTGGCTGCCTATCCCGTCCGTTATGACCCGGAGGATTCTCAGGAGGTCTGGTTTGAAAAAATCCGGATCCTGTCTGAGGAGTTCGGTTATACCCGGGATATGAAGGCTTACAGGAAAAATCCGGATGCATTCAAAGGCCATGTGGGGGATGTGAGTACCCTGATCCGTATCGCCGTAACTGGAAGGCGTATGACACCGGACTTGTGGCGGATCCTGCATCTGCTCGGTCCTGCACGACTCCAGCAGCGGGTCTTTCGTTTTCTTGGCCGGTTGCCTGAATGAGGATCGGCTGTGCCAGCAAATCAAACGGCCGGAACAGATTTGACGATTCCGTTCCGGCCGTTTCTGTCAGATATTACCGGAAAATCACTTTGTGACTTTCCCACAACAGCTTCTGATCTTATTGTTGTGCCGCATTGACCGCCTGTGCGAGTGCAGCGTATGTCTCCCGCAGCCCCTGCGGATCATCCAGTTCCTTTTTCCGCACCAGGATCCCGGAATAGACACCATTTTTCACCACATAAAACTGGAAGTCGTCCTTGGAGATGTAGTCCACCTTCATGGATTCCCCGGTCGCCTTGGTATAGGTGATGGACAAATCCGGGGTGCCGGAGGGAGTAATCCCCACTTCTACATCATCCATAGTCAGTCCGATGGCTTCCCGGTATACCAGGCGGAACAGCTGGTTCCCTTCCGCATCAGACATGCTGGCATCTTTGCCGTTCATGTAAAATTTGGATTTTGTCCTGTCCTCCTTGTTGATTTCCAGGACAAAGACATCCGAATGACCGTCAAAGGCAATATCAAACCGGACTAAATCGTCAATGTTGATAATGTAAGGGAAAACCTCGATCATTTCTTTAAGCGGCCGGTCCACAAAGTTAAGATCCGCGAGCTTGACAGTAAAGACTTCGCTGCTGCCTTCGAAGCTGGCGTAGGCGCTGACTTCTTTCTCCTTGTCCTTGCCGATAAGGAGGGTGGCATCTCTGACAGGGGTTTTCACCCGAAGGGCATACTGAGGATTGTCAAACCCATACAGGGTCTTGTCCGAAGCGTTCAGCGTGATGTATTCGGCAGCCTGGAGCTTGACTACTGCCTCCGCCATAGGGGTGATTTTCGCCAGGTCAGCGGAGCCCGCGATAGGCGATGTAATATTCCAGCTCTTGTCCTCGGTCATGCTTGCAGAGAATACATTCTTCCCGGAACGAAACAGTTGAAGTACTGTAACATCGTCAGAAACGACTCCGGCAAACAGCGCCTTGTCCTTGATATCTGCAAGCCTGTACAGGTACTTGGAGGTGGTATATTCGCTGATGGTGTAGACTGTCCGGGTCTCATCGCCGGAAATCATCCCGTAGCTGTTCTCTCCCGTTGAAGTCTTCTTCCCGATCAATACGGTTTTCTGACTTCCGTCCAAGGCCAGCACGGTAATGGAGGCTGATGGTTTGTCAAGCCCGTATTTTGCCAGGTCCTGGCAATTCTCCTCAATGATCTTGGATGCATTGAGCGGAGCGGCATTGATGAACACAGCTTTGCTCTTGTACTGGTCCACCTTGACGTTTTGGGGCTCGACCACNNCTCCCCATACCTCCTCCGTCAACCGGGCAAAAACCAGCGTCTCCGTTCCGTTGACCACAGTGACCTTGTCCAGTTCCGTGTAATCTCCCACCAGATCCACGATGGGGATGAGATTCAAATTGGGTGATCCATCATCCACCACCGGAGGTTTGTAGAAGAAAGTTTTGTATCCGAAGTAGGCTCCTGCCACCACCAGCATGACAACCGCCAGCAGGATGGCATTTCTGTAAAGCTTCATAGATGCCTCCTCTTGATCCATACAAACAGACCCAGGCCCAGCATCAGCAGCGGATAGATAATGACCACCGAAATGCCCAGGGTCTGGGCTTCCGACTGGCTGATATCGATCTGCCGGTTTTCATAGGTCTTTGCGGGGATGACCACCTGGTCGTCGTTCCGATCCTGCATGTAATTCAGGGCATACACCAGGAAAATACCGCCGTACGGATTGTAATATGCATTGTTCTGGTTCATAAGGGCGTCGCTGGCAAACGTACTGTTCCCGGTGACCAGGATCTTGGTGGGTGCCATCCCGCCCGTCCATTCCGACAACACCACGGTGTTGAAGGGGCCTGCTGTATCCGGGCCGCCTGCGGCATCTTTGGATACTGCCTTGGC